>JAKJDB010000075.1 GCA_022706175.1 Candidatus Zhuqueibacterota bacterium
CCCTCGTCACTGGTACTTTTTTTGTCTGCGGTTTTTTATTGCGTGACGCCATCCTCCGCTTTGTACCGCGGACCCATTGGCTGCTTTTGACCATCGGGCTGGTCGCCTTGATTCAATATTTTATCAGGCCCTCGTTGAACTTGAACGCCCGCAGCCATGAATCGTTTTTTTTCTGCCTGCTCTCCGCACTGTTGATGATCTATCCGGTTCTGTCGCTCTCTTTTCTTATTTCCCGGACACGGCTGCGCACTCTGTTCTCCTATCTCGGCGCCATGAGTCTGTTCATCCTATTATTCTATTATGTCATCATGATGCATCTGATCCGTCTGTTCAAGAGCCTGGATGGGGCTATCTCCTGGGGAGAGGAAGCGATGATCCTCGCCGTCAGCGTGGCCGTGCCGCTATTGATCGGTGAGACCGTAAAGCGGATCCCTCTGCTGGCGCTTTTCTTTCGGCCGATTAAATTGAATCCTCTGTTTCAACGTCGGCCATCATAGAAACCTATCCCAATCGTTAACCAAACAAACCTTCCCATCTCTCAACCTGTGGATGCGCGCTGCTGTGGGTGCGATGCACCGGGTCCGATTGTTTTGCTGGATGGTGATCAAAAAGCGTAACCAGTTCAACGCTGGTTGGGAATGGAGAGGGGGCTGAATCTGGCCAACGCTTGGGTTGGCAAGCCGTTAAAACCACGAAGAGCAGAAAGTTCACGAAGATTTTACAAAACGAATCTTCTGATCCGTTCCTTTAAAAGCATGACAATGAAATTTATCAACAAGCCGACTGGCACCTTGGCCAATTTCATATTGGTTAATATTTGTGCTTCATGAATCGGCAATAATTTATCTACTCGTGGTTGAATACGTACTCGAAAAGTGAATAGTTTTAGATTATTTTATCGCTCGATTCATTCCTCTGATTTTTCCAACAGTACGGTGAACGGAGCGATATGATCATGAGTGCACTGCACCTAATCGATGCCGTAAAGTTCTTATGGTTGAGGAGGCGTTGCAGAGATGCGGATAGTTTTGCTTCTACAGATCGGGCCGGCTGGCGCAAAAGCCGAGAGTCAGCCCGCCGTCCACCAAAAACATCGAGCCGGTGATATACCCCGCTTCATCGCTCGCCAGGTAGCGAACCATGGAGGCAACGTCCTGTTTGGACCCCACTCGGCCCAGGGGGATGGCGGACAGCAGTTTCTCCTGCCTTTGCGGGCCGGTGAGATCGGTGGCAATGGCGCCGGGCGTGACTTGATTGACCTGGATGTTGTATTCCGCCAGTTCCAACGCCATGCATTTGGTGAGCATCAGCAATCCGCTCTTGGAGATGCTGTAGGGCGCATAAAAACGGCGACAGTGCATCTCGTGCACTGAGCCGATGTTGATGATTCTGCCGTCGCCGCGCCGGATCATCATCCCTGCCGCCAGCTGGCTGCAGAGAAAGGGCGCCTTCAGGTTTACAGCCAGCGCATGATCCCACTCTTGCTCCTGTATCTGCAAAAATCCGGCTTCCTTTTGAAAAACGGCGTTGTTGACCAGCACGTCAAGTCCGTTGCACTGCTTTTCGATTTGTGCAAACATTCTGCGAATGGCGGCCGAATCCGCCAGATCACAGGGGAGCCTCACTGCGTTGGCGCCGGCGGCCCCGACGTGCTCCCAGGCTCGATGCAATTCGTCGTCGTCAGCCGGACCGTGGACGATCACGCGTGCCCCATCTCTGGCAAAGGTCAGGGCGATCTCCAGGCCGATTCCCCTTGCAGAACCGGTCACCAGTATGGTTTTATCTTTGATCGGCATGGGCTGTCTCTATGTTAGCGTTCTGTTGACGGCTCCAGGGTTCAAACACCACTTTGTAGGCCTGTTTCGGATCCTGCAGCAGCAGACGAAAAGCCTCTTCATAGTCTTCGAGTGGAAAGCGGTGAGTGATCCACGGCTTTACATCGATGGCCCCGCTGTTCAGCAGTTCATAGGCCTCCTGCAGATCGCGGTAAAAAGCGTTGGACGAGGTTGTCAGCGTGCGTTCAGAGCCGAGCAGCGCCGCGTCGATGGTCAGGGGCGTTCGGTGGACCGCCAGATTCACATACACGCCGGATTCCTCCAGCAGCGGCAGAGCAGCGGTGAGCGAGGCGCTGCTGCCCACAGAGTCAAAGATAGCGGCGCATCTCTCTTTGCCTAAAATCCTCAGGGCCTCTTGCTGCACATCCTGCTGCGATGGATCGATGATAAAGAAATCCGCATAATGACCGATAACCTGGCGGGCCAGCGGTGAGGGATCGGAGAGGATGACGGTTTGCGCGTCTTTGATTCCGGCGATCTGGGCGATGCTCAAGCCGGCCGGCCCGCCGCCGATGCACAGCACATTGGCGCCCGGACGCAACTGTGCGCGACCGACGACGTGCACCGCAACACAGAGGATATCGGCCATGGCCGCCTCTGCGCTGCTCAGGCTTTCCGCCAATGGATAAAGCATGTCCGCCCAGCCCAGGCAGTACTCGGCATAAGCGCCGGGATAATAGTCCATGCTCCCCCAGCCTTGCGCATGGCCGATGTGGATCATTTGCCGGCAGAGGTTCTCTCTGCCGCTTGTGCAGAAGGGGCATTCACCGCATGATCGATAGGCCTGCACGCCGACCCGGCGGCCCAGCAAATATTCATATTTTTTATGTTGAACCTGGACCACTTCCCCGCTGAATTCATGGCCCATGACCAGATTGGCTGGATTGTCGATGTGTCGGCCGAGCGTGTGCAGGGCCCAGGGATTTTCGCCGGCATAGTAGCGCAGATCGCTGCCGCAGATTCCGCAGGCCAGCACTTTGACGAGCACCTGGTTTTCATCCCTGGGTGTAAAAACCTGAATGTCGGTCAATTCCAGGGTTTTGGGTTTTTTCAGGACAATGGCTTTCATCCCGCACGTCCGTATTATGGGGAATGCACCGGCGACCTGTTCAGCAGCGCCGGCGGGCCGGTCGCAGACTATGGCTAAGTATATACCAAAATGGCAAAAGATGCAAGGGAAATTGCCATGGTCCGATCTTGCCGCGAACGGCCAAGCCTGGATATCCAAATGCAGCCAAACAGGCCGGTACGATCATTCGCTTCATACCGAATTCTTCAACAACCTTTCTGCCGGCGATGGAAATAGGTATTATCTGTTGATTTTTCCCCCTGCCCTGCCTATCTTCAAAGCATGTGGACTCGAGCCTTCAACCTTCTCGCCGGCCTGTTCATGGCAACCGGTTCGGCGGCGCTGCTTAGCCAAGAACCGGTACCGGTCAATCCGGAGCATCCCGGCCGTCTGCCGGACGTGTTTCTCGGCAGATGCATTGCACCGCAGATCGGCTGCTGGTTCCCCGGAGCCCGTGAAGTGCTGGAACCCGGCGGATTCAAATCGCCTTTGGATGCCTTGGGTCGGAGCGGTGCGTTCGATCTGCTCTGTGTCTCCTCGCGCTCTACACATAACGAATCTGATTCCGATTCGAGCATCCAGTTCTTACAGCAGGCGGCCGAGTATGCTGAGGAAAAGTACGGCGTGCGTCTTGTGCTCGATGCGGAGATCCGTTTGTCGCGAAAGAGCTTTTTCAAGGCCCATCCGGAGTGCAGTCAGGAGCGGCTTCAGCTCGTCGAGCGATTGCAGAGCCGTGGACAAAAGCTGGAAATCGATTTAAAGGTGGGCGCTTTGAGCGATCACTATACGCATAATTATCGATACGAGGTGCTGGGCTGTCGACTGATCAAAGTGTGGTCCTATCAGAAGGACGCAGCTGAGATGGTGGACGCGGCATCGGTGCGCGACATCACGGCGGAGGTCGAACGATTCACGGCGGACAGCAGTCGCTGCGAGATCGTCCTTTCCGGGGAAAAGGCATGGGAAGACCGGTTCGTCTGCATTGCGGTCGCCTTTGCGTTTCTTTATCCGGATGTGCATTCGGACGAGGCGCTGCACTTTGAGGGCGAATTGATCGCAGAACATCAGCAGATCAACGCAGCGGGGTTCATCAAGGATGAATGGGGGTTTCCACCGAGTTATACCTGGGCTCGGGAAAAAGACGAATATTGGTTTTCACCGGCCATGGTGCGGCGATATGCGATGATCTCCGGCGGACGCGATCTGGCAGACGATTGTTTTTTAATGTATTGCAGCCAGACAGGGAGGGCGCGGGAACGCACTCAGGCGATCGACCGGATGAACCGGATGAACCAGGCGCGCCTGCTGGAATTTGAAAAGCAGGTCTATGAGTCGAGTAAAAAGTATTGGGGCCCCCACGCTTTCATCGGCACCCATCCCACCTGGTACCCGTATCCAGGCAAGAACGAGTTCCGCAAGAACGGTCTGATGTGGTGGCCGCATCCGCGCGATTACGCGCAGACCGATGAAGTCACCCCCTTTTGCTGCCGGACCGGCATGGCCAAAGCGGCGGCGCAGCCGGTCTGGTACAACGAATACTATCAGACTCGACCCAGCTATTATATCTATGAACACTGGACCTGTCTGCTGGCAGGTGGACGGGTGAATATTCATCCATTTTATCCGAAATCCGAAGCGCCGGACGAGGAGGGCGATTTCCGTATCCTTCCGATCCTACGTGGCGGCGCGGACCGCATCCGCTCGCGAACCCGCCTGTTGAATTTCATGATGGAGGCTCCGCTGCAGTGTCCGGTTGCCGTTGTTTTCGGCCATTGGGGCGTGATGAACTGGACCTATCCGCAATACTTTGATTCGCTTCAGGCTGCAATCACTCTGTGCAATGAGCTGGCCCGGCGCGGCTATCCGGCGGACCTGATTCCGTCGTCTGAAATTCACACCGTCGGCGTGGACGGGAAGAAACGCTGGTTCATGGCCGAGGATGGCCGCATGCAATACGGACGGCAGCCGTATGAATGGGTGTTTTTTTACGGGGTGACGGAATCCGATCAGGCGGATATCGACTCTTTATGGAGGCTGGGCGATAACGGGGAGACCAGGCGGGCCATTTTGCCGCCGGCGATGGATCAGTCGGCATGGGCGCGAAGAGTAACAGAGGATCTGCAGCGGCATGGCATTCAGCCGCAAACCGCCTGGGTGGAGAGCCAAGACCGCTGGAAGGGTTCGATGTATCGTCCGCCGATGAGCGGCCTGGCCCGGTTCGCCGACGGCACGCTGCTGTGGGCATCCGGCAGCCAGGAGGAACCGCGCGGTAAAACGATCCGGCTGGACAAGGCGACTGTCTTTGCAAACGACGGCCGGCAGACTTTTCTGATCTCCGCCGAAGCGGTCGGGGTTCTCGCCTGCCGGTTCGACCAGGAAGACGGCCTTGTCGCGCTGGCTGCCTCTGATTTGAAATTTTTTCGCGCAGGGGGCATGAACATCGAAACCGCTGACCGCCCCACGGACGTGGCGCTGTGGAAAGATGACGCTGGCGTATGGCAGGGCGTCTTTCAGGCAGAGAAAAATGTGTTGCCTGTGGGACTGAAAGCGGCTGCAGAAAAATGGTATTTTTTGAAAAAATAAAAATCTTTGTTTCGCGCCGGTGTTTTTTGCTTTGAGGGCGGCGCCGTCGCAGCTGTGTGAGCGAATGGACCGGCGTGAAGGAGATGCGGTTAGCCGGGCCGGATTACGGCGGATCTTTGCTGGTCCGCTTACAGATAGATGAGACGCGCAGCGAGCGTTTGGGGGAAGAGGGCTATCCGGTTACCGTCGCCGCCAACAGCGCCACCATTGTCGCAGCCGCGGATTTTCGCCGAGTTCCTCACCTCCCGCCGGCTGCTGGTGAATGCGTTGTGCCGTGCATAGCGCTGTCTGCGGCGATCGCTAAACGCGGCAGCGAATAAAAAAAGCCTGCCGCACACGCAGCAGGCTTTTGACGATTGGAGTATTTCCTTCCGAGGTCGGAAGGCAGCTTGACCCGATCAGCGGAACAATTTGCCCAGCACATTGCCGATATCGTTCAGCGCATTGCCATCGCCGTCGCTGTCGAGCATCTTGTTCAGAGAGCCAAAGATGTTTGGTTGCGAGGTCGTGGCTTCCTGCTGCTGACCCGTGAGCAGGTCGGTCATGCCGGAGACGTCCAGATTTTGTTCCCGAGTGGTTTTTCCCAGCGCGCCCATCACCAGCGGCGCCATCATCTGCAGGATCTGGCTCATGGTGTCGGTGTCGACGCCCGCGGTCTTGCTGAGCCGGGAGGTGACGTTGGATTGATCCTCGCCAAAGATGTGTTTGAGGATGCCGCCGCCCGAACTGCCGGCGACGTTGTTGATGAGGCCCTCGAGGTTGTCGAAAATCGAGCCGTCATGGTCTTTCACCAGAGCGTTGTGCAGGGAATCGGCCCCGGATGGGTTGGATGAATTGCGAGTCAGTGCTGAGAGAAGCAAGGGAGCGGCTACCCCTATCGCCTTGGCGGCAACGCTCGGATCTATTCCGAGCTGGTTCGCGATTTTGTTGATGGTTGGGCCGCTGATTTGCTGCACGAGCATTTGCAATAATGCGTTCATGAAAAGCTCCCTTACATGAAATGAATGGTTATTTTATACTTCAACACGGATTACTCGGCAAATGTTCCGCTATTCCTTTTTGATTTGTAACAAAATCGTATCAATTTAAATTCCCTGTTTTGGCCTGAACCGGCGAAGTTCAGAAAGGGAATTGTGTTGACTCGCTGGATAAAAAGTGCTACTTTCCATGTAAAGCAACAGGCATCTCCGATGATCAAAGGACAGCGGAGCCGGATCGTTTCGGGCGGCTCTCTGAGACGAATCCAGTCATCAAAGGCGAACGGTTTTGCGGACACGGAGATTAAAGCGGAAAGCGATTCCTTCCTTTTGGTTTATCGTAGGGATGAGTTTGCTACTTTTCATTGCCCCTCGGTCGTTTGCTGAAACACGCACCCTCTCTGTTCACCCCACTGTAGAACATCCTCTCATAGCCGACCTTGACCCTCTCTTTGGCATCCCCTGGAAGCTTCTTTGCCTGCCCCGGCTCAGGCAAGGCGTGCAATACGATTTTGAGTTTATCGACGGGGAGACGGGGTATCTTTCCCTCATGTTGAATCATTGGACGGATTCCGGCGAACTGTGGCGTTATCAGAACGGGAGTTGGCGGCAAATCGATCTATCTGTCATCAGCGGACATTATTTGGGCAAACTCTTTGCGCGCTCCGGTGATGATATCTGGCTGGCCTGGCAGCCGCGTCTAGCGATTAAGCAGAACCTGCTCCATTACGATGGAGCGGAGTGGGAGGAGATCGTCACCCCCAATGCAGAACGCATCCGCTCCATCTATATGACCTCTGCCGCCAGCGGCTGGGCTGGCTGTGAGTGGGGACAGATCATGCAATTTGACGGTGAACGCTGGACGCTGCAGCCGTCGCCTACGGAAATGCATCTCGAAAGAATTTTTCTGCTGAACGACACCACCGGTTTTGCCTCTGGGCTGAAAAAAAGGAACACCCTTCACTTTTTCAAATATGATGGTCGGGATTGGCGGCCGGCGTTGGTCGAGAACGAAACATGGATGGCGTTGCTCTGCGCCCCTTCCACCATTCAAACTGTTCCAGACAGTAGGCGCAGCCAGGAACAGGAGCGGTTTCACTGGTTGCTGCGGCCGGTCGCCGACCACGACACCTTGATCCTCGATACGCCGGTGGATCTGTCTCAATTGGTGATGGTGCATCCCTCCGGCACGCATCTCTCCGGCTGTCTGGCGCGCTCGTTTTCGGATGCCAAGATGGATTGGATCGCCCACCTGGAAGAACCGATTCAACAGGAGGGTCTGTATGCCCGGCTCACTATTCATTTTTTTAACCAGTTGGGCGAAAAGCGGATTCTGACCATCCGGCAGCCGATGTCGGAGACCCCACTGCCCCGCTTTCATTACCGCGTAAATTATGCCGGCGGAATTCTGATCACCGAGCATGGCATTGCCGTGGCGGATTTCAACCGGGATGGTTCTGAGGACGTGTTTGCTGTGGCCACCGGTGCGGACAACCATCTCATCCTTACCAAGGCGCCGGCGCGTGAAGGATGGCTGCGGGAGGTGGCCGCTGAAGTGGGTCTGGCGGGTAAGGATTTATTGGACAATGGCCTGATCAACTATGATGAGGGCGCTTCCGCCGCTGATGTGGATAACGACGGTGATCAGGATATTCTTGTCACTTCGTTGTACGGCCGCAATCTGCTCTACCGCCAAACGGGCCGGTTTCGCTTCCGCGAAGAGTCGGGCCGGGCGGGCATCGGCGATTGTCAGGCGCGCTCCTGCTCCGCCGTCTGGGCGGATGTGAACCAGAACGGCGCCCTGGACCTGTACATATCCAATGAGGATTCGAGCAACCGACTGTATCTCAACAACGGCGCCGGCATTTTTCATGACGTCACCGACTCGGCTGGATTGCGCATGGCACGCAGCGGCGGCGGTTCGGCCTTTGCCGATATCGACAATGATAACGATCTTGATCTCTTTGTGCCGCGCTATGGTCTGGCGAATCTTCTCTATCTCCATGAGGGCGTTGTTGGGCCGGAGCGGATTCCGCGTTTCCGGGAGATCGGCCGGACGGCGGGCATCGCCGGCGGCGACACGTTGGCGCGCTCCACCAGCGGTGTTTTTGCTGATGTGGACAACGATGGAGATCTCGATCTTTTCGTCACCAATCTGATGACCAGCAACCGATTGTATGTGAACGACGGGCATGGCAGATTTACCGATGAAACGGATCTGCGCGGCCTCTCGCTCACCGACTTGTGTCAGACGGCGCTCTTTTTGGATGCGGACAACGACGGCGATCTGGATCTTTTGGCCGGCGTGCGTGGACTGAACCGGTATTATCAAAATCAGGGACAGGGCGTTTTTGCAGAACACACCAAAGAAGCGGGCATCTATTTGACGGCGATTTCCACCGGCATGGCTTGTTTCGATTATGGAGCGGATGGCGATCTGGATGTGTATC
>JAKJDB010000831.1 GCA_022706175.1 Candidatus Zhuqueibacterota bacterium
TTTCCAACTGTCCCTTGTATCTCAATGTGCAATGGCCGTTCGGATTCGGACTGTATGGCAGCAACAAGCCGCAAAGCTTTAAAGATGAAAACAGCGGGAGTAAAAAATACTTTTATTTCCCTCCGCTGGTTTTTATCGGCATTAGATTTTAGTATGTGTCATCTATCGTCATAAACATAATTATGACATGTGGCCTAAACAGCCCTTTTTCGTTCAGTAGGCTGCCGGCTATTTATTTTTTACAATCAATGCGTTGTTTGATTTGGCTTTTGCAGAACGTGGCCGAAGAGCTGGAAAACGGGCAAAGATCTACAGAAAGGCCGGTATGTCTGCCGGCTGACGAAATTAGACGATTAGACGAACAGCTTCGGCGGGCACTCGAGGGTGAGGCCTGGCACGGTCCTTCTGTGCTCGAAGCACTTGAAGGCGTATCGGCTGAGCAAGCCAGGAGCCATCCCATCCCGTAGGCACACTGCATATGATCAGTTCATCGGCGTGACCCAGCACAACCTGTACCATGCCGGCCAGATGGTGCTGCTGAGACGAGCACTGGTTGCCGCCTGATCCCTGCACCGCATCAGCGCAGCCGGCCCATCTCCACCGCAGCGGCCGAGGTGTAAAAACCGGCCAATGCGCCAATCGGCCTGCTCCATGAACTGATTGTCCCGCTTACAGGATAGAACGAGAAGACACGTCTTATTAAAGCTTCACGAAATGGGCGCTCGCGTGGTTTTGTCCATTTGCCTATCACCATCTCAGGCTGGACGCTTCCTGAATGGATTTCTTTCTTTGGTTTCCCGATCGCCTTGGCTTGTTCCATTTGGGCTTTTAGTATTTTACGCGAATCAAGAAAACCGAGCTAATCAAGCAGACTCACTTTTTAAGCGCTGCTTATTACACTCGACGGGCGTCGTTAATCATTCGCCGTTTGAAAAAGAGCAAATTTCAACTTTTAACAGGCTAAAAAAGATTGGAGGAAGAGATGAAAAATGCTATTTTGTCAGTCGTTATAGCCGTTTATCGTCTTCTTTTTCCTATGCTCAAGACTTTTGGCAACGAACGAACGGACCGACTATCGGCTATATAAAGTCTCTGGCGGCGAACGGCGCTGGTCATCTTTTCGCCGCTGCAGGAGCCGGCGTTTTCCGCTCAACCGATAACGGCGATCACTGGACGCCCATCAACGAAGGGCTGATGAGCTCTCACATCTGGTCTCTGGCGATCAATGCCGGCGGCGGGGAGTGTATCGAAGCGTTTGGAGACGGCGATCGAGCCGGTTTTCACTTTGAGAACCAAGAACTTTGCGATTCAAGCCGTTCAGCATAACCGTCGGCGCGCCCGTGAAAGCAGGTGAATCCGTACCAACACACAGGAGACAGCACCATGCCAAAGCATGCCATTTTCGCGATACCGTTTGCCAAGGTCTATCCGCTGTATGTTGCCAAAGCGGAACGCAAGCATCGCACGAAAGAAGAGGTGGACCGAATCATTCGTTGGCTGACAGGCTATGATCAGGCCGGAATCCAACGGCATATCGAACAGGAGAACGATATCGAGACATTCTTTGCTCAAGCCCCGGCGATGAATCCAAAGCGATCGCTCATCACGGGCCTCGTTTGCAATGTTCGGGTAGAAGAGATCCAAGATCCACTGATGCAAAAAATTCGCCAGCTGGACAAGCTGATCGATGAGCTGGCGAAAGGAAAGTCCATGGAAAAAATTCTCCGTCACTGACTCATTTGAGTAGAAGGAACAACATCGGCCAGAGGAGCAGGATGCGTGTGCACAACGCGGCCGCCGCGTTTTCATGCCGCTTCATCGGC
>JAKJDB010000832.1 GCA_022706175.1 Candidatus Zhuqueibacterota bacterium
TGAATGGCTGTATGATTTCCAGGAAACCCGTCTGTTTCTGGTGGAGTTTCTCGATAAACTGCTCGACCTTTTGACCAACCACCCGGAGTACAAGAGTTATCTCCTGGATTCGCAGACCATTCCCATTGAGGACTATTTGGCGGTCCGGCCTGAACGAGCGGAGGCGCTCCGCGAACAGGTCAAGGCCAGGCGGTTACTGATCGGGCCCTGGTACACGTTGCCGGAGGAGCATCTGGTCAACGGTGAGTCTCTGGTGCGCAATCTCCTGATCGGCCATCAGATCGCCGATGCGTACGGCGGCGTCATGAAGGTCGGCTACAGTCCTTTTTCCTATGGTCAGGCTTCGCAGATGCCGCAGATCTATCAGGGATTCGACATCGACACGATTCTTTTTTATCACGGCATCACGCCGGATGAATCGCGCTCCGAATTCATTTTCGAGGGCGCCGACGGTTCGCAGTTGTTCGCTTCACGCATGGGTTCTTTTGCCCGGTATAATTTCTTTTTCAACGTCTACCGGCCGCTGATCTACGGCAAAAAAATTCAGCAGCGGGACTATCAATGGACAGAGGGCGGCCTGCCGTTTCATCTCTGCGGTGAAGCCCATTACCAGGACCACCATTTTCTGCTCGACCCGGTCAAGCAATTTCACGAAGACCGGTTGGCTGAGCTGATGGCGCAGTTTAAAAAGGTCGAGTCCGAACACGCCGCCTCTTCGCACATCGCCTGCATGCAGGGCATGGACAGCACACAGCCGGATGTACTGGAAATCAACACGGTGGCCAAGGCGGACCAGGTACTGAAAGGCGACAGAATCTTTCACAGCAGTCTGCCGGAGTGGATCGATGCGGCGCGGCAGGCGATTCCGCGGGAAAAGCTGACGGTGTTGAAGGGCGAGCGTCGCACGCCGCGCAACCTGGGCACCCGCGTGCATCTGTACGGCGATGTCACCTCCGCCCGCACCAGTTTAAAGCGCAAAAACGCGCTGGCGGAGATCGAACTGCAGCGCAAAGCAGAGCCCTTTGCCGTACTGGCCCATCTGACCGGCGCAGAGTATCCGCTCTCTTCGCTCATCATGGCGTGGAAATATCTGTTGCAGTGTCATCCGCACGACAGCATCGCCGGCACCGGCGTGGACCAGATCGAAAAGGACATGCACTACCGTCTGGATCAAAGCCGCAACATTTCCGCCGCTGTGGCGCGCCGGGCCCTGCAGTCGCTGCAGATGCAGATCGACTATTCCGGAGTTAAGAACGATGAGGTGGTGTTGACCGTATTCAACCCATCTCCCTATCCGCGCAGCGAGGTGGTCTCCGCAGTGGTGGATGTGCCGTTAAAGAACCTGCGCGGTCAATACGGCATCTATGACGCGGTCACCGGCGAAGCGCTTGCATTTCAGGAGCAGTGCCGCTACGAACATCCGGCGGTGGTCCGTCATCTTGGCGACGCCACCATGGAGATGCAGGTTCTGCGCTGTCATCTCCATCTGCCTCTTGTTGAGGTGCCGGCGTTGGGCTATCGATCGTTCATCGTCCGTCCGCAGAACACCATTGAAAGAAAGGACGGTTCGTTGTGCATCTCGGCCAACGTCATGGAGAACGCCCATCTGGCTGTGAAGATAAACGGAGACGGCTCTCTGGACATCACTCATAAAGAGAGCGGGCAAACTTTTAAAGGGTTGCATTATTTCGAGGATGCGGGAGAGGCAGGCCATGCCTGGCGGCACGTGCCGCCTGCCTTTGATCGCGTGCTCACCACCTTGGGCTCCAGCGCCAGAATTGAGCGTCTGCAATCCGGCCCCTATCTCTGCCAGTACGCGGTGA
>JAKJDB010000833.1 GCA_022706175.1 Candidatus Zhuqueibacterota bacterium
CAGCTCTGTTTTCAATACCGATGCTCAGGTGATGTCGGATGTGGGACTGCCTATTGTGCTGTTTATGGAAAATTATGACATAAACCGAAGCGGCTATCATGACACCAAAGATACCATGGAGAACATTGATCTGGATTACGGCGCCGCGTTCGCGGCGATCGCCATCGAGACCGTGGCCAGAGTGGCGGCCTCGAAGAAATTCGGCACAAAACGGATAAGGAACAATGCGCATCGCAACTTTGCGGAAAAGGGATGACCGATATGGATTTGACGTTTCGAACCACCCCTGAAGAGAGAGACATTCAACGAGTCAGGGAGATTGTCGCCTCCACCGATTTTTTTTACGATTTTGAAATTGACGTGGCTGCTGAACTGGTTGAAGAACGCCTAAGCCAAGGAGAATCGTCGGGCTATCACTTCGTCTTTGCCGAAGTGGAGGGGGTAACCGCCGCCTATGCGTGCTTTGGCCCCATCGAAATGACCAAATCGAGCTTTGATCTTTTTTGGATCGCGACGCATGCTGATTTCAGAGGAAAGGGCATCGGCAAAAAATTGCTGACCGAGACCTATCGTCATGCAAAACGGCTGGGCTGCACGATGCTCATTGCCGAGACTTCCGGCCGCGACCAATATTCGCCCACCCGGGCCTTTTACGACAGCGCGGGGTTCGTGCTCGAGGCGAGGATACCGGATTACTACGACAAGGGCGATGATCTGTTGATCTATGTCAAACGGCTGGAGTGATGGGGAAATCGCTGAGCATCAGGCGCCTGATAAAGGTGGATCGCCTTGATTTTTTCACCCGCAGCAAAAATTCATTTCCTAGCGTCATTCATTTTTTCAGTCCCAGCACAATAAAATAGAGTATCCGCATGGAATCCATCAGAGAGATTTATAAAATCGGACATGGGCCTTCAAGCAGTCATACCATGGGACCACGGAAGGCCGCTGAACGGTTTCTGGAAAAAAACAGTCATGCCGACCATTTCAGCGTTACTTTATTTGGCAGTCTGGCAGCCACCGGCAAAGGACACCTGACGGATCTGGTCATTCAGAACGTGTTTTCAGGCAGGCGGGTGGAAATCAAATGGGAGCCCGGTATTTTTTTGCCCCGGCACCCCAACGCCATGGAATTTGCGGCCTTTGACCAGGCCGGATCAGCGACCGATCAATGGACGGCTTACAGTGTGGGGGGAGGCGCCGTGGTGGATGAGGCATCCGGTCTGGAGACCGTCGCAATCTATCCGCACACCACCATGGAGTCCATTCTGGAGCACTGTCTGCATAACGGACTGAAATTCTGGGAATATGTTGAAAGAGTCGAAGGTCCGGAGATTTGGGATTTCTTGAAACACATCTGGGATGTGATGCAGGAGAGCATTCGTCGCGGCCTGTCGTCGGATGGTATTTTGCCCGGTGCGTTGAAACTTCCCCGCAAGGCAAGTCAGATCAGGGCAAAAGCAGGACAGTATTCCGGTCCTTTTAAGCGCATGGCGCAGATTTTCGCTTATGCCCTGGCTGTTTCAGAAGAGAATGCGGCTGGAGGGGAGATCGTAACGGCTCCCACCTGCGGTGCGAGCGGAGTTTTGCCTGCCGTGCTCTATTACCATAAAAAAGTGTACAAGGTGGAAAAGGACGTTTTTCTCAAAGCCTTGGCCACTGCCGGATTGATAGGCAGCCTGGTAAAGACCAATGCCTCCATCTCCGGAGCTGAGGTCGGCTGCCAGGGAGAAGTGGGTACTGCCTGTGCGATGGCTTCCGCTGCCGCGGCACAAATCATGGGCGGAACCATCACCCAGATAGAATACTCCGCTGAAATGG
>JAKJDB010000076.1 GCA_022706175.1 Candidatus Zhuqueibacterota bacterium
CGGCTGGCCCGATGTAAGGCCGGATGAATCGGCCGAACACTTAAAAAAGTGAAAGGATCGAAATGGACTTTCCATCTCAAGTTTCTTCTTCACCGGCCGCTTCCGAACTGAGGAGCAGTCCGCAGTTTGACTGCAGAGAGCATCTGGACCCCAGACGCATGACGGTCATCATGTGGGATCAGGCCTTTCTCGTCCGCCATATCCCAGGTGAGTCGTTCGCCGATTACGACCGGGTATTGAACGAGGCGAAGGAACGAGGGTACAACACGCTGCGGCTGGATCCGTTGCCCAATTTGATTGAACTGGACAAGCCGGACAAGGTTTTTTCCTGGCTCGATCCGCAGCGTCCCTTTTTCCCCTGGGGCAATCGTCAGGCCTGTCAGGGACCTGCCGGCGCCTGGCTGATCGAGTTCATCAACCTGGTGCTGAAGAAAAATCTCTATTATACGCTGAGCTCGTGGTGGTTCGATGAAACCAACTGGTGCGGCAAGGCCGGCATCTCACCCGTTTGCAACCGCATACCCAAGGACCATCGCCAGGCTGCGGAGATCTGGATTCCGTTTCTGCATCAATGGAAAGAGCGCTTTGGCTTTAACAATCTGCTGCTGGTGGATATCCACAACGAAGTGCCGTTCTTTATGAGCGGCTATAAGCACATGCTCAAGAAGGCTTTCGATCTGGACTGGGACCTGGGGCGGCCGTTCAATGCGGAACAGATCGATTTTCTGGCGCAGGATTTAAACGGCGCCATGAGCATGCTGCAACGCGAGTTCCCCGAATTGCGATTCACCGCTTCTATCCACGGCGACGAGCGCTGGTTGAGCGTGCCCCTGCAGTTTGACTGTCTGGATGTTCATTTTTATCTCGACGCGGATCCCCGCTGGTTCAACCGCACGCGGTTCAACGAGTTCATCGCCGACGGCATTTATGTCAAGGATCAATGGTTCCAGGAGTTCAGCCGTCGCTGCGCTCAGACCCGCGACAGCGTGATGCCGATGTTGTTTCAGCGGCAGCAGCAGCGGCTGGCCCATTTCGCCGTCTGGTCGGAGCGGTTCGGCATGCCGCTTACCACCAGTGAATCATGGTCCACCTGGTACTATTATGATCATCCGCATCTGGATTGGCAGTGGCTGCTGCAGTGGGCGGAGATGACCGTGGAGGGCGCCATTCGCCACAGGATGTGGGGCTGGACGCCGCATAATTATGCGCAGCCGCAGTTTAAAAACTGGCAGGATGTCCGCTGGCATCAAAAGCTGACCAGCCGGTTCTTGAACTCGTGAGGCGCTGAAACGCTTGTTAGTTTTAATACGAGGTGGATTCTTGCCGCGCGGGCGGTTTTTAGAGAGGCTCGCGCGGCAAGATCCCGAGTGGCAACGCTGTCTTGCGCGTCAAGTGCGTACGGCCGACCGGCGCCGCGCAGCGTTCACTCGTTGATCGCGCAATAGCGTATCAGCAGCGAACCCGGTTTGTACGGAATCGAGAGATCCATCCCTTCCATCAGCTCACGCCCTGAGCGCGTCACTTGCAGTCCATAGTCGGTATAATCCAGCGAGTAGGTTTTTTCCGGCGACAAGCCTTTCCATTCAACGCGCAGGGATTCCTGCTGATTGCCCGCACGCCTGAAGGCAAGGACGATGCCGTCCTGCTGCTCCGGTCGATGGAGTTGATAGGCCAACCAGACGTTATCCCGTGTATAATTGCGGCTGTCGGACAGGGGATAATAATCGCCATAAAAGTAGGGCCGCAGGGTTTTGTACTCGGCGATGCATTTCTGCATGGCGGGGATGGCCTCAGAGTTTCTTCCGGTGATCTCCCAATTCAACACCGCGGTGGCGCCCAATCCCGAGCGAAAGGTGTAGGCGTCGGTTTGATAGATGGCCGACCCGTGGATGGGCAGATAAAAGTTCAGGCCAAAGGTGTGGCATTGGTATCCGTTGGGTTCGCCGTACTGATAGTCCGTCCGCCACAACGGCGCACTGCGCGACATCGTCTCCAGATCGATTCGTCGTCCGCCGCTGGCGCAGTTGTCGATGAGCAGGTTGGGAAAGGTCTCCAGCAGGCTGTCCCAAAACGCGTACAATCCTTCGATGTGCTTGCACTCGGAGATGCCGATCCGGCCCGGCGGATCATTCGCCAGCCAGTAGGGCAGGGGATCGAAATTAAAATCCTGACGATAGTAGTCGATCCCCTGCCGGCGAATAAAATCGATCAGGTAATCCGTGAGCCACTGCCGTGCGGCCGGATCCCCCAGATTGAAAAGATAGTTGTCATTTCCTTTGAGTTTCAGCAACCACTCTGAATGCTCCCGGTCGATCTGTGTGCCGGGCCGGACCCGCTCCGGTTCGAACCAGACCATGAATTTCGCGCCCGCCTGGTGCACGGCATCAGCCACTGCCGCGAGCCCGTTGGGAAACCGTTCCGCATCGACGGTCCAGTTGCCCACATTTTGCCACCAATCGCCATTCTCTTTGTCCCAGCCGCAGCCGCTGTACCAGCCTGCGTCGAGCCAGAACAGCTCAGGAACGATGTGGAAATGCTGGTATCGTTTCACCAGGCTGATGGCGTACTCTTCGGTCAGGCAATTGTACTCGCCGCAGGGCGGAGGATCGCCATAGTCGAAACTGCCGGACAACGGATATTCGGCAAATCGGCCGTTGATTTTTCGCGAATGATGGGCCAACATAAAACGGCGGAACTGATTGTGCCCGGTCATCCGATCCGCCCCCTGCCAATGGAGCAGGCAGATTTTAGGAGAGCGGATCGATTCCTGCGGATGAAGCGATAATTGCATCTTTTCCATGCCGGCGTTCAAGGAGATCGTCCGCTGATTCGCCTGCTGCACCTCTGCATACCATTTGCCGCTCCAGCCCACGGCGACCAGCAGGCCCTGCCGGCCGGGAAATTCGATGTTGAAGAACGGCAAAGCGGTGTTGTCGGAAGAGCGGCCGCCGTTGGGAGTGAGGTAGCGGCTTTTCCCCGGCTGCAACACATCGGTCAATGGTTGGAAATCGCTGCGCTCGGCATTGCTGCCCTTGGCATAATGCAGCGTGAACGCTCCGTTTTCCGCCGCCGTGAACGAGCGGGACACTACGGCCAACTTTTCGATCAGCGGCGTGTTTTTTTTAGAGGTGTTGGTCAGCCGCAGCATCCACTCCATCGCCTGAAAATCCGGGTAGCAATCGACCTGACACTGAATCTGCAAGCCGCTTCCCTGGTCCAGATAGGTGTAAACGGTTCGCTCCACATCAGGATTCGGCGCCGGTTTCTTTTCAACGGCGTAGGACCAATTTTTGATGAACCGGCTGGATGGTTCATCGTTGTAGCGGAACGAAAAAGGAGGGAGCGCCCCCTTGGCAAAAAGCGTCTTGGCCTGTTGACGCACATCGACGGCGCCGGCCGTTGTGTTCATCGCCTGCTGATCGGCGGCCGAGACCGTGAGAACCGTCCACAGGATCAGAATACTTGCCGCCCATAGCGATCGGTTTCTTGTTTGTTTCACAAAGCCTCCATGAAATGTGCTGTTATCGATTCCACTCTCTTTAGAGCCCACCCCGGACTGTTTTCTGACAAAAAGCGTAACCAGTGCAGCAGCGGTTGGGAATGGAGAGGGGGCTGCATTTGGTTAATGCTTGGGTTGGCAAGCTGTTAAAACCACGAAGAGCAGAAAGTTTACGAAGAGTTTACAAAACGAATCTTCTGATCCCTTCCTTTAAAAGCTCGACATTAAACTTAGTCAACAAGCCGACGGACACTTGAAAAGTAAATAATTACGGCGCTGGGATCACTCGCTAATCATTCTCGCTGATTATCCATCTTATTATGCAGGCAATTTATTTGTTGCAATCAAGGCGTTCATCCGTTTTTAAGAGCCTGCTAGCAGAGCGGCCAGGCGGTGGTAAAATACTTGATTGCCGCATTACTAAAATCTATTCCATTTGTTAAAAGTAAAACAAATATTTCAACTTGATCACATTGACTCGGTCGATCATGTGCATTCGCCGGGGCAGCAGCCGTCCGGAGGCGTCGAACTCGTCGCTGCGGTCCTGCAGTTCATTGAGGGCGAAATAGAACCAGCTTTTAGAGCCAAAGTTGTACGAGAGAAGAAAACCGCCGATCAGCCGGTCGATCCGGCCGGTGGAATGCAGCAGCAGATGGTCGACATAAACCCTGGCGTTTAGTCCATTCACCGGCGTCCAGG
The DNA here is from genome assembly GCA_022706175.1 of Candidatus Zhuqueibacterota bacterium. The sequence goes on from JAKJDB010000076.1 coordinate 4,199, forward strand.
AGAAATAGGGTCGAGCATTAAAGGTGATCTCCTCCACCCGGCCTTTCGGATTGCCTTCGACCAGGACAGTGGCAGAGGCGCCGAGGTTCAGCACACGGCTTGCCTGCCATTCCACTTCTGCGCCGCAGTAGCCGTAATTCGCCAGATAGGAGCGCGAAAAATTATAGGCATGCGAAGCGCCGGCGTACCACTCACCGTTCCATTTTGGCGAAATGTGATACCAGGAAGCGATATTCACCTCTTTTGAATGATAGGCGATCCCCACATCCTTGGTATTGCCGCCGTTCAATTCGATTTCAAATCCCCATCCGCTGCGAAACTGCATGTTATATCCGATTACCGCCAGGTGATCGGTATAGTCGTCTATTTTTTCATAGTTGAGCATGATCCCTCCAAACAGCGAGGCCTCGCTCACGGTCCCGTTCTGAAAAAACCATCGCGGTCCGCTCAAGGTGGCCAGGCTCCAGGTGCCCTGCCAGGGGACGTAGCCCACCTCCTGAATGTCGAACTGATCGCCGATATAGCGGGAACGCAACCCGATAAGAAATTTCTCCTTGGGCATCCACAGCCCCAGGGAGCCGGCATAGCCGCCCTGGTCGTTTTTATACGAGCGAGCGACCTGGTAGGCTACTTGATAGTCGGAAGAACGGAAAGCGCCGTCAAGGTCGATGACGCCGTTGTGGTTTTGGGCGTCGTTTTTGCCGACATAGAGCAGACCGATGGAGGAGTTTTCGAGAATCTGTCTTTTCAACCGCACGGAGCTGAACAGTGCGGCCGGTTCGGTGACGGCACTGCCGCGCTGGTCATATCGCTTTTCGCCGCACGCAGCAAAAAAGCCGCCATATTCCCACTGGTTATAACGGCCAAAGGCTTTGCTGCCCACCTGTAGCGGCACTTCATGGCCGTCAGAAAGCTTGCGGCCTATACGGCGAGAGTAAAAAAGCTCCAGGGGTTGATAAAAACCGGTGTCCCGCTGACGGCCCGAGGGCATAAAGACCTCATTGCCCTCGGTGAAAAAGGGACGCTTTTCCTCATAATAGGTCTCATAGCGGGAGATGTTGAACTCGTAGGGATCGGCCTCGATCTGGGCGAAATCGGGATTGGCGGTCAGCTGAAAGGTGAGCCGCTGAGAGGGATTGTAAAAGATGTCGATGCCGGCGGTGGGGCGCGCTTGCCGTTTCCCCCCGGGTTCCAGTTCCGCTTTGTTCAGCGCCACCGGATACAGCTCCAGGTTGATGCCCTTGACCGACGGATGGTAATCCGTAAAGACCATGCGGCCGAATTTGGAAATACGCTGACCCTCGTTTTGCTCGTAGTGGTTCCAGTAGATGTCCTCACGATCTTTGGAGGTCCAACGGTCAAAATCCAATCCCCATGCGTTCAGCGTTTCATCGTACTGGATGGAACGATAGGGGATTTCCATCTCCGCCGCCCAGCCCCAGTCATACACCCGGCTGGCGGAAAACCAGACCCCATCCCAACTGAAATCTCGGTCGCGTCCATCATCCAGCAGGCGGCAGTCGCCGCGGTTGCCGCCGGCATAGACGGCGAACTTGTAAGCGCTGCGGCGATCGCCAAAGGTGTCGAGCATCAGCGAGACCATGTCGCCGCTGAATTCGTCCTGTTTACCGGTGTTGTGTTGAATGTGCTCGCGTTCATCCCGGCACACGATCAGGCAGTACAGGCTGTTGCGGTCGGTGAGCAGTTTGGCGACGGTGTAATGCAGCGGAGGCCGGCCGTAGTAGGGCTCCAGTTGAAAGAACGTGTGGGTAGAGTCTGCTGTGCTCCAGACCGGATCGATCGCCCCGTCGACGACGACCGCCGGGTGCGCTGTTCTCAGATGCAGCGTTTTCTCTTCTGCCCCAGCGTCGGCTATGATCCATAAGGTCAAGAGCATGGTCAGCATTTTCCTGCAGGCGGCAAAGGCCATTGCATTCTCCTAACCGTGCTGATGGATTCTGTTCTTGATTGACGAATTCAGCAAAGTATACGATATGGGGCTGCCGGGGTTACATTTTTACGGCAGCGGGACAGGTCTCGTGTACGTACGAATCATCTGCTGCTCCACGGACAGCAGCCTGCTTCTGCTGATCACCCGGTGGTCTATGACGAGGCCCTGGCCCGTGCATGTTGTGCACCATACGATGATGGGGGAGCCCCTGCAACTAGTCGCAGGCTTTGCACCCCTTGTCGAAGATGATGCGCCATTTGCCCGCTGCTTCGAGCCGCCAGATGGAGGTAAAGGTGCCGGTGAGCTTGCCGCCGGGGTCGAACACCGGACCGCTGCTCAAGGCCAGCGTTCCGGAATCGAGGACCTCCACGGTCTCCGGCTGCCAGGAAAAAGGCGCCGACGGACCGTCGTAATAGCGCTTCCAGGCCGCCGCCACCTGTTTGGATCCACGCAGGGCTCGCTCTCCGGAAATAAAAATCGCTTCGCTTGAAAGAAAAGAGGTGAAAGCGGAAAAATCCCGTGCGCTCATGGTGGCGGCAAAGGCCCGTTCGCTGTCGATCACCTGTTGTCGCAACATCTCCACAGACGCGCGCCGTGAATTCGGCGCACAGGCCAAACCTGTCAGCAGGCCGATTAAAGCCAGCCGTCCTATTTTGTGCATGGGCATTCTCTCCCTGTCGGAAATGATGAAACATCACCGGTTGTCGACATCGCTCCGAAGAAGACGGAGGTGTCGGCGATAGAGTTCGGCATCCACTTTTTCGTAACAACAAAAAATCACGGTGCCGGGCAGTTCATGACCGGCCAACCACTCGGAGACGCCGGCGATCGCGATTCGGCAAGCTTTTTCCTTCGGATAACCATAGATGCCGGTGGAGATGCACGGAAAGGCGATGGATTGCACTCCAGAAACTGAGGCCAGCTTGAGTGATTCCCGATAGCACGAGGCCAGCTGCTCCGCCTCGCCGTGATGACCGCCCCGGTAAACCGGACCAACGGTATGAATGACGTGGCGCGCCGGCAGACGATAACCGGCGGTGATGCGCACCATGCCGGTCGGGCATCCGCCCAGACTGCGGCATTCCTGCAGCAGACCAGGCCCGGCGGCGCGATGAATGGCGCCGTCAACGCCGCCGCCGCCGAGCAGAGAGGAGTTGGCGGCGTTCACAATGGCGTCCACCTGGAGTTGAGTGATATCGCCCTCCATCATCCCGATGCGAGCGCATACCTCTTTGGATAACATCATAGAGCCCGCCTGAAAAGGTCAATCAGGACAACCGATCATCCATGTTGAGCGGCACGGATCGGCCGAGCGTGAACCGTTGAGGCCGAATCATAAGCGAGTCGCGCAGACGCCGATAAAGGGGACGGGATGGTTTACCCTCTTGGGCCGTTTTCGGCGTTATGAGAACAGAACCTCGATGTCGTGGCGCGTCAGCGATTTAAAAAATCCGCTGTCCACACCGATGAGGTTGGCCACCAGACTGCGTTTGCGCTCCTGCAGCTCCAGCATTTTTTCTTCCACCGTGTCCTTGGTGATCATGCGATAGACGAACACTTTTTTATCCTGTCCGATGCGGTGCGCCCGGTCGGTGGCCTGCAGCTCCACCGCGGGATTCCACCAGGGATCATACAGGACCACATAATCGGCAGCGGTCAGATTCAGTCCGGTGCCTCCGGCCTTTAAGCTGATGAGAAAAATGCGCACAGACGGGTCCGACTGAAAGTGCTGCACGCAGGTTTTGCGGTCGATGGTGTGGCCGTCCAGATACTCGTAGGCGATGGACTGTTCATCCAGATATTTGCGCACGACCGAGAGCATTTTAACGAACTGGGAAAAGATCAGCACCTTGTGGCCTTCAGCCAGGATGTCCTCGAGCATCTCCTTCAGCGCCTCGAATTTGCTCGACTCGGCCGCAGACTCGCGGTCGATCAGTTGCGGATGGCAGGAGATCTGCCGCAGTTTGACCAATCCTTCGAGAATGTTCATTCGCGCTCGATCCAGGCCGACCTGGTCGATCTTGCGCAGAATGACGGAGCGGTAGAAATCGCGCCAGTGGCGGTAAAGCCGGGCCTGCTCCGGGTTCATGTTGCAATAATAGATCTGTTCGCTTTTCTCCGGCAGTTCCTTTTCCACCAGCTCTTTGCTGCGGCGGAGCACAAAGGGAAAGATCATGCGCTTGAGCAACGTCACCGCCTCCTCGTCGTTTCTTTTTTCAATGGGCAGGGCAAAAAAAGAGCGGAAAGAGGGCAACGAGCCCAGCAGACCGGGATTGAGAAAGGAGAACTGCGACCACAGCTCCGAGGTGTTGTTCTCCACCGGCGTGCCGGTGAGCACCAGACGGTGCTCCGCCTTGAGCAGGTGCACCGCTTTGGCGGTCTGCGACAGCGGATTTTTGATTTTCTGCGACTCGTCAAGGATCACATAGTGAAACCGGTGTTCTTTGAGAAACGGAAGGTCGCGCAGCACCAGACCATAGCTGGTCAGGATCACGTCATAACCGGCGAACCGGTCCAGGTTGCGGCGGCGCTGCATGCCCGTGTGCACCAGCACCTCGAGATTGGGCGCGAATTTCTGCACCTCTTTTTCCCAGTTGAATACCACCGATGTGGGGCAGACGATCAGACTGGGGGTGGTGCAGCCGTTCTCTTTTTCCTTGAGCAACAGGGCCAGCGCTTGCACGGTTTTGCCCAGCCCCATATCGTCGGCCAGGCAACCGCCGAAGCCGTACTCTT
>JAKJDB010000834.1 GCA_022706175.1 Candidatus Zhuqueibacterota bacterium
GGTGACGGTTCGCAGCCGTGTACAAGAAACCAAACGCAACCTCGCCGTGGTCGAGGCGGAGATATATGACAGCGCGGGCGAGAAATGCACCCAGGGCCGTGTGGTTTTCTTTACCTTTGCGCCGGAGAAAGCGCCAGCGAACCTGCGGATGCCTGATCCGGAGACGTTTTTTCGGCAGTAGACCAGGCCGTTTTTTTGATCACCACCAGCGTGGCGTCATCCTCCCAGGGGGCGCCGTGGCCGAACTCGATGACGGTTTCGAACAACAGTTCCAGAATGGCCTGGCTCTCGAGGTGTTGGTGACGCAGCAGAAAGGCTTTCAGCCGCTCGATGCCGAACATCTCCCCCTTTTCGTTTAATCGTTCGACGATGCCGTCGCTGTAAAGCACCAGCACCGCACCGGTCGGCAGGTGCACATAATTGCGACCCAGCTGAATGTCCTTGAGAAATCCAAGCGTAATGCCGGTGGCCGCCAGTTCGCGGATCTCCTGATCGTGCACCAGCAGCGGTCCCGGATGCCCGGCGTTGACATAAAACAGGTGGCCGTCCTGTTCGATCTCGGCGATGAACAGGGAGACGTAATTGCTCGCATAGGTGCTGCGTTGAATGACGCTGTTCAGCCGCCGCAGAGTATGCGGCGTGCGAAATTCCATCGCCAGCCCCATGCGCAGTCCGATCACGACGTCGCGGATCAGCAGCGCGGCCGGCAGACCGTGGCCGCTGGCGTCGCCGATGGCCACGCCAAAGGTGCCGCCTTCCATTTCGTAATAGTCGAAAAAATCACCGCCCACCAGTTCCGCCGGCTGCGATCGGCCGGCGATCTGATAGCCGGGGAGTGCGGGCGCGTCGGCGGGCAGCAGGCTCTTTTGTATCTGGATCGCCTGGCCGAACCGTGCGCCGATGGCGTCGGAGAAAAGACGGTAGTTCATGGCCGTGCGCACGGAATTGAGAAACAGGTTGATCTCTTCCCGTATCCAGCCGTCGGTCAAGGAGAAGACGAACAACCACTGTTTTTCCGGTGAGTGGATCCAAAAGGCGGCCTGACAGTCCGGGCGGCTGCATTCTGTTTTGAAAAATATACGGCCGGCATCGGGCGGATCAAATATGTAACTGCGATTTTTATAAACCAGCTGAACCGCTTCCTGGTTAAAGCCTATCTCCGAAGTGAAACAGGAGGCGTCCTCCTTGTCGCTGTGGGACAGTATGAAGAGCCGCTCGACAAGTTCGTAGATCCGGCCGTCTTTGAAATGAAGCCGCCGGCCAAAGTTCGAATCCAACTCGGCCAGCATATGGGGCAGAAAATTGACGCCGGCCTGTTCGATTCTGATTTTCGCCAGCAGCGCATCCAGTTCGCGATAGAAAATTTTTGGTTCCAGCATAGAGCTCCGGCATTCGATGGGGGTGCATAATCAGGGTTAATGTACGCAATGGTTGAGAAAAATTCAAGGTATACCATACACGCGCTTCAGGGGGAAGCTGGCTTGTGGTCTGTTCAACTTCTCACTCCAATCTCTCGGGAGGTTTGATGAAAATCCGTCTTCGCTCCATGATTCTTTTTTTTCTCGCTGTGCTCGGCTTTCTGCCTCTGGCGTACGCCTCCACCCCTTACGGCGAGTGGATGCGCGAGTGGCAGCTGTGCGGCCCTTTTCCCTTGGCCTCTGCAGCCGCGGATGACGGCGGCCAGGATCATCTCCCGGGGTTTGACGCCGATTTCCTCAAAGCCTGCGGCGGTGAAAAGAATCCCCAGCCCGCCTGTCGCCAAGGCGGGTTGCGCTGGCAGCCCTATTCAACGCCGGATTCGGTCATC
>JAKJDB010000835.1 GCA_022706175.1 Candidatus Zhuqueibacterota bacterium
GGCCATCAAATTAAATAACACGGAAAAAGTGATTCGGCTTGCCGCGGGAGTGGTGTTGATCGCGGTCGGCTTCTATTTTCTCAACTCATTTTAACCATGGGAAAGGTTTCTTCAGTGACATTCAATAAAACCGAAAAGAAAAAAAGACTCTTCGAAACCATCTGGGATACAGTCACTGGCGCGGAAAATTGTTGTACTCCCGGCTCCGTGTGTTGCGGTCCGGCTAGTCCTGTAGAGATAAAACAAGAGAAAACAAAAAGAACGATGAAAACGTTGAAAATATATGATCCGCCGATGTGCTGTTCGACCGGCGTCTGCGGACCTGATGTAGATCCAGCGCTGGTGCGTTTTGCCGCCGATCTCAAGTGGCTGGAGAGCCAGGGAGTAGCGGTCGAACGCTTCAACCTGGCGCAGTCGCCCATGGCGTTTGCCGAAAATGAACTAGTGCGATCACAACTAACGGAAAATGGCGAGAGAGCTCTACCACTTATAATAGTGGAGGGTAAATTAGCTTCCATCGGCTCTTATCCCACACGCGATGAATTAGCCGTGATGCTTGACTTGAAAGGTAAATGAGCCATAGGGACTTTCTCCATTGATTTATTAAGATAGGAAACTTATGATCGATCAATTGAATTCTTCTTCATTGAGTAATTTTATAAAGCATTCGACCCGTTTTCTTTTTTTCACCGGCAAGGTTGGGGTTGGAAAAACATCGCTGGCCTGCACCACAGCCGTAGCTCTGGCCGACCAGGGACGAAGTGTTTTGCTGGTCAGTACCGATCCCGCCTCGAATCTGGACGAGGTGTTGGGTCAGAAGATTAACGGCTCCCCGACGCCGATTGTCGGGGTGAACCGGCTGTTCGCCCTGAACATCGATCCGGAATCGGCCGCACAGGCTTACCGGGATCGCATGGTGGGGCCGTATCGGGGCAAGCTGCCCGAAGTCATCCTGAGAAGCATGGAAGAGCAGCTTTCCGGCGCCTGCACGATGGAGATCGCCGCCTTTGACGAGTTCGCGCGGCTTCTTGGTGAACCCGCTGCCACCGCCGGTTACGATCATGTGGTGTTTGATACCGCGCCCACAGGCCACACACTGCGACTCATGACTTTGCCCACGGCCTGGACTGGTTTTCTCGAAAATAATACCTCTGGGACTTCCTGTCTTGGACCTTTGGCGGGTTTGGCTGATGGCGATATTACCACCCTGGCGCTGGTCAGCCGTCCTCAAATGGCGGCTTTAGCCGAAGCCGAGCGAACCAGTAAGGAACTTTCAACATTGGGTGTTTGTAATCAGCGGTTAATACTGAATGGCGTGTTCAGCTCCTGCTGTCCAGAAGACCTTGCGGCATCGGCTTTAGAACACCGCGGCACGCTCGCGATTGAGGCAAAGCAGGAATTCCTGAAACGCTTGCCTCGGACCGAAGTCTCCTTACTTGCTCATAACCTGACCGGCATTCCGGCTCTGCGGGCGTTGATTGATAACGGCAATGTCAGGAGTGTTGAAATGAGCGACCGTTCTCCAATCGATCTGCCGCCGCTGGAATCTCTTTCCGCTCTGATCGACGATTTGGTGAAATCGGGATTTGGCGTTATTATGACCATGGGGAAGGGTGGTGTGGGCAAAACCACCGTGGCGGCTGCTATCGCAACGGAACTGGCGCTCCGAGGATTGTCCGTGCATCTGAGCACAACCGATCCAGCTGCGCATGTGGCGGCGGCGGCAGGTGCGGTGCCTGGAATGGAGATAAGCCGGATTAATCCCCAGGCCGAGACCCGGGCGTATGTCGAGCAGGTCATGGCTGCT
>JAKJDB010000836.1 GCA_022706175.1 Candidatus Zhuqueibacterota bacterium
CATGATCCGGACCGGGCGCTCTCGGACGGCGCACAGTCGCTGTTTCCCCATCAGTTCCAACGGTTGATGGAAGAGCTGCGCATGATCGCCTGGGCGATCGGCAAACACATCTGATGCAGAAGAAATCCGGTCCTGTGTATGGGCCTTTCGCCGGGACCGGCGTGGGTTGAAAGAGAAGCTGCGGGCTGACAATCAGGGAAGCGATACAACCATATGGGTGAAATCGAGCAGTTCAAGCGGGTGGTGATCGTGGGGGTGGGATTGATCGGAGGATCACTGGCGCTGGCGCTGAAGAAAAAGGGATTCAAAGGAAAGATCTGCGGCGTCGACTCAGCGGAGGTTCTCGCGCTGGCGGAACCTCGTCGAATGCTCGATGAGTCCTACACGCGCGATCGCTTGCTTGAAGCCGTGATCGATGCGGACATTGTTTTTCTCTGCACTCCGATCCTGGACATTCTGCGTTTGATCCCCGAGATCGGGCCGGCGGTCAAGGCCGGCGCCCTGATCACCGATGTCGGCAGCACCAAGCGCACGATCGTCGAGACCGCCAGCATCTATCTGCCCGTGGGTGTGGATTTCATCGGCGGACATCCCATGGCCGGTTCTGAAACCAAGGGCGTAGAAGGGGCGGATCCTTTTTTGTTTGAGAACACCACCTATGTATTGACGCCGGTGCGCTCGGTGAATGAACAGACTCGAAAAGCGCTGGGTGAGTTGATCGAGCTGATCGGCGCCAAGGTGCTGCTGCTGTCGCCGGTGTTGCACGACGAGATCGCTGCGGCGGTGAGTCACCTGCCGCAAATGGCGGCCATCGCCATGATGACCCTGGCGGCCAAGCGGCAAAGCGAAAGCCCGTATTTTCTCAAGATGGCGGCCGGAGGGTTCCGTGACATGACGCGGATCGCTTCCAGCCCGTATGGTATCTGGGAGCACATCCGTCAGACCAACGCGGACATGATCGCGCAATACATCGATGCCTATATCGAGGAATTGAGTTCCCTGCGCGATCGTTTGAACAGCGAAGCGCTGGGAAAAATTTTTACCGCTGCCAGCGAGAGCCGTCTTTCCATTCCCCGGGACACGCGCGGTTTCTTGCGGCCGCATTACGATATCTCGGTTTCAGTGGAAGACCGTCCCGGCATGCTGGCTTTGATCGCCAATACCTTGCTGGAAAAGAACATTAACATCAAAGATATTGAAATCCTGAAAATTCGAGAGGACGAGGGCGGCACCATGCGGCTCGCCTTTGCTACGCAGAGTGAACGCGATCTTTCGTTGTCCTTGTTGCGCGACAAGGGCCTCGAATGCAGAAAGAGGGATTAGCGTGGAACAGAAATCCATTACACCGGTTCGATCGATCCGAGGAACAGTGCAGGTGCCCGGGGATAAATCCATTTCCCATCGGGCTCTGATTCTAGCCAGCCTGGCAAACGGGTCATGCACCCTTCGCGGGCTCTCCGGCGCCGACGATGTGCTCAGCACGATTGAGTGCTTGAAAGGCCTTGGCATCTCCATCACTAAGCGGAGCGGCGCCGTTGTGGTCAAGGGCAAGGGCAAATATGGCTATAAAAAGCCCAAGAAAGCGCTCAACGCGGCCAACTCCGGCACCACCATTCGGCTGCTGAGCGGCGTTTTGGCTGCTCAGCCTTTTGTCTGCGAAATCGACGGCGATGAGTCGCTGCGCAATCGGCCGATGCGGCGCATCATCGAACCGCTGGAATCCATGGGCGGCCACATCGAAAGTGCCGGCTACAAGGCGCCGTTAAAAATTTTCGGCGGACCGTTGCATGCGATCGATTATAC
>JAKJDB010000077.1 GCA_022706175.1 Candidatus Zhuqueibacterota bacterium
TGGTCAAGTCCATTCATTTGGATTGGAGCAATTTCCAGGCCGCTGAACAGGTGCGCATGACCTGCGCCGATATCGATGCCTTCAACCCTAACTACGCCGGCAAACTGGGGCGCGGACAGGTCGATGCGTATGCTGCCCTCACCGCCGTCACTCCCAGCATCCGCATCCAACAAGTGCGTTATGTCGACGAGAACGAGGACGGCGTCATCAAACCCGGCGAACGGGTGCGCATTTATGTCACGGTGGTCAATTATCTGGCCCGCGCCGATGTCGTCGAGCTCACGTTAACCGCGGACAGCCCGTTTGTTGAAATCCTCTCCGCCACAACGACACTGGCATCGCTCGAGACTCTGCAAAAGCAGGAAGTGGCCGCACCATTTGAAATAATCGTCCGGCCGGACGCTCCGCGCGGCCATTCGATCGACTTTGCCCTGCGAGCGCAAGCCGGCCTCTACAGCGACCGCGATCATTTCAATCTATCCGTGCTGCCGATGTTCGGCAATATCGAAATCAACGCGCTGGCCACTTCAGTCACCAACATCGGCCGCATCGGGTTCGGCAACACCGATGCCAGCCGTGACGGGATCGGCTTTAAATACCAAAAAGGCCCCAACCTGCTTTTCGAGGGTGCTATAATGTGCGGCATCGGGCCGGACCGGTTGGCCAATGCGGCGCGCGGTTTTATTCCGCCGGGCGAATCGGCCCTCATCTATGATGAAGATTTTGTCACCGCCGAAGACGGCGATTTGCAGTTTTTCACCCCCGGACGTCATTCAGACCAGGAGTCCATCGGCATCTTTACCGACAGCAAAGCTGATCATCCCATGCATCTGCGCATCATCCAGAGGACCTTTGCCGATCAAGAGGATGAGCTGCAGAATCTGATCGTTTTTTCCTACACCATCCAAAACCAGGGGGCCGAAACGCTGACGCCCTTTCATTTCGGCTTTCTGTTCGACTGGGACATTGACGGCGGCCATTACAGCACCAATATGGTGAACTATGACAGCAGCCACCGTTTGAGCTATGCCTATGACAGCGGCGCAGGCCCGGACACCTATGTCGGCATGGCGGTGCTTGATGACGTGGACGTCTCGAGCCGTGCGATTTACAACGATCAAAAGCATCCGCAAAATACCAGCTGGGGCCTGTATGATGGTTTTACCGATGAGGAAAAATGGCAATCCCTCAGCGGCGGCACGGCTCTCATCCAGGCCGGTCCGGCGGATATCTCGCATGTCATCAGCGCCGGCCCCTTCACCCTGCTGCCACAGGAGTCCATCACTCTGCATTTTGCCCTCATGGCCGGCGGCAGTCTGGCTGAACTGCAAAACACGGTGGAAAGAGGCCATCACTTTCTCCTCACCCAGCTGACCAACGATCAACCGGCCCTGCCCGCGGATTGGGAACTTGCCGCGAATTATCCCAATCCGTTCAATGCCGCCACCAGGATCACCTACCAATTGCCCCGAGCGGCCGCAGTGCGCCTTGAGGTTTTCGATCTGCTCGGACGCCATGTCAAGACTCTGGTGGATCGTGCCCAGGCTGTTGGAATACACCAAGTGACCTGGGATGGATCGAATCACCAGGGCCTGGCCATGGCCTCAGGCGTCTATTGGTTCCGGCTGCAGGCCGGAACCTACAGCCGATCGCGAAAAATGCTGTTGATCCGTTGAACAAAAAGTGATAAAAACACCCAAGCCCTGATTGCAAAGCGGCGCCCTCCGGGTCCGGCGCAGCCGCCCCTGGTTTGCAGAGAGGGCGGCCGCGCCATTGACAAAGTTCGGCCCTGTTCAGAAATATGAAAGCCTAAAATGAAAAAGATCTCTCTCCTGCTCTCTCTTCAGGTCGCCACTGCTTTCTGCTCCACCCGCATTGTCGCCACGAACGGCAACGACATGAATCCCGGCACCCTCGACTCGCCCCTCGCAACAGTGAGCAAAGCCGTCAGCCTTTCCAGCCCCGGTGATACCATTTTTGTGCGCGGCGGCATTCATCCAGGAACCACCACGATCTCCATCAGCAAAAGCGGAACCGCTCAAAGCAAATACTATCTGCTGGCTTTTCCGCAGGAGCGGCCGGTGTTCGATTTTTCCAGCCAACCGCTCGGTCAAAGAGGCTTCAGCCTCAAGGCCGATCATTGGTTTATACAGGGTCTGGAGATCAAGGGCGCAGGGGACAACGGCATGGAGATCAACCGGGGATCCTACAATCGCATCGAGCGATGCGCATTTTATGAAAACCGCGACACCGGACTGCAGTTGAGCAACGGCGCGGCGCACAATGAAATCATCAACTGCGATTCCTACTATAACGCCGATCCGCCGGATTACGGCGACGCGGACGGCTTTGCGCCCAAGCTCACGGTGGGAACGGGCAACTATTTCTTCGGCTGCCGCGCCTGGGTCAATTGCGACGACGGCTGGGACGGCTATCTTCGCGGCGCCACGGATGTAACGACCACGCTGGAACAGTGCTGGACCTGGGGCAACGGCTACTTGACCGACGGCACGGATCCCGGCGCGCAGGCCAACGGCAACGGATTCAAGATGGGCGGCGGCGACAACAGCAACCGGGACCAGCTGATGCACCACTTTATCCTAACGCGCTGTCTGGCCTTTGACAACAAAGCCAAGGGATTCGATCAAAACAACAACGTCGGATCCATGACCCTGCTGCAGTGCACCGGTTATCGCAACCTCAATGACAATTATCGGATCAGCAAACCATTGAGCGCCGGGCAATTCCTGCGGGTGACCAATTGCCTCTCCCACGACGGCGGCGTCAGCCTGGCCTGGTTCGCGGTTCAGCAGAGCAACAGCTGGATGGCGCCCTTTCATGTGAGCGACGAAGATTTTATCAGCCTCGATCCTGCCTGGGCCGCTGCTCCGCGCCGCGAGGACGGCCGGCTGCCGGAGATGCCGTTTCTGCATCTGGCCGCCGGCAGCGATCTCATCGACGCCGGCGTGATCATAGACTCTGGCTTCTCCGGTACAGCGCCTGATCTGGGCGCTTTTGAAAATCCAAGCCCTTCTCTTGTCGCCAGAGAAAACGAGGCGCCCACAGGGTTTCGTTTGGCGCAAAACCACCCCAATCCATTCAATCCATCCACGGCCATTCGTTATCATCTGGACGGGCCGTGCCGGGTTTCGCTGAAAATATTTGCTGCGACCGGCCGCGAGATCGCCGTGCTGGTGGACGCTGTAAAGCCGGCCGGTGAACACAGCGTGACCTGGCACGCCGGTCATGCGCCCGCCGGCGTGTACGTGTATCGTCTTCAGGCCGGCGAGTCTGTCCAGATGAAAAAAATGACCCTGGTGAAATAGTCCCCAGTGCTTGGGCCGTTGTCCCAGCGGCGGCCGTTCACTTGATCCTATGAGCCTGATTTACCTTCAAATCCCGGAGGTTCGCTTTATGCCGTCATCCACCGCATCCACGCCGTCCTGCCGCTGCCACAAAATCAACCGGCCGTTCATCCTGTCCGGCGCTCTGGACGATCCGATCTGGCAGCAGGCGTCAACGCTGGAACTTTACGATATACACGGCAAGCCCGGCCGATTTAAAACCCAGGTGCGATTGCTCTACGATGCGACGTTTCTGTATGTGGGCTTTACCTGTGAGGACACCTATGTGTGGGGCACCATCACGGAACGCAACGGCGCCATCTATGAGCAAGAGTGCGTGGAGGTGTTTCTCAATCCAGCCAATGCCCGGCATCAGTACTATGAGATCAACGTCAGCCCGCTGAACACGGTTTTCGACGCCTGCATCATCAACGGCCGGACTCCGCAAACCCCCCAAACCCCTTTTTACGCTTTCCCTTCATTCGATTTAAAAGAGTTGCACACAGCCGTGAAGGTATTGGGAGAGGTCAACCGACCCGGCGCAGCCAAGGGTTGGCGCGCCGAATTGGCCATCCCCTTTGCCGAGTTGCCCGGCGCCGAGCACACGCCGCCCCAGCCCGGTGATGTGTGGCGGGCGAATTTTTATCGCATCGATCAGCCCGATCGCTGCGAACCTGAACACTACGCCTGGAGCCGGACGGATCTGGTGAATTTCCATTTGCCCTGGAGGTTCGGTTGTATCAAATTTGATTAATCGACGGATGCGGATGGGTTCGGCCGCAGCTCAACCAGCTGCTTGTCAGGCAGGGTCCATGACATCGACTCTGGTTTCGTCTTCATTCATGGTTTCCTGGATAAAGGTCGCGCATGAATATGATTTGGCATGATGGTCCAGGCTAATAGCCGATAGCGATCGTTGTCGAAAAACAACAGTGTTTCCTCAACCATGCGGGCAATAACGGGATTTTGCAAAATACATGATCCATGACCCTGGTCGATCAAAGCTTCAAAGCGCTTGCGGCATTCCATATCCCGGGTTTTTTCCGGAAAATGTTCCAATTCGTATTTCAGCTGCTTTCAATAAGTAAAACGAAACGGCTTGGACCGGCTGCGCACCAGGGCGATGAGATCCGCCGCATCCTGATGGTCGCGGCAATCGGCGATAAAAAAAATATTGCGGCCGCTCAACTCGGTGATATGCTCGCGCAAATGATCGCTGTCGGTGACGTGCAGCATCAACGCCGCCTGGCCGGTGGCGGAGAAAATATGATCCCGGTCCAGCAGGTGACAAGGTGTTTTGGGATCCCAGGAAACCTGCAGCAGCCGCATCCCCGGCAGCTCTGCGACCCGCGGGACAAAATGCATTTTTTCATTGTGCACATGATACAGGGTATGGGGAAACTGCAGGCACATCTCCCGTTCATAGGGAAAGCCAAAGACCTCATAGATCTGCGCGTTGCACAACATGGCGGCATCGTTGGATAAATGGCCCAGTCCTGCCGGAAACCAGAAATCCGACAGGAACATGGCGTAACCGCCCTCGACCTCATCGGCCCAAGAGAGCAGATGGCGGTAATACCAGAGCACCGCTGTGCTCAAAAAACGCATCAGGCGATGGACGAACGCCGTATCATCGTAGAAATCATAAAACAACTCATCGCCGCGCAACGCGTTGGCGATATCCATGGGCGCCATGGTGCCGCGCACGGATAACAGAAAATCTCCTGACTGCCTGGTCTTCAGATAGCGGTAGCCGCGCTGCATGTATTGAAACCAGCGGTTGTGTTCATCACACCTTACCCGCTGCAGATCCTTCTTGTCGACGATCAGGGGAATGGGCAGACAGGTGTCGTGCTGTAACAACACCTCGCTTCCCAACCAGGCCGAGTGCTCGGCGATGCCGAAGCGCGGACACAGGCAGGGGACACGATCGTCATCCAGATCAGCGCCGGCAGCCCACGTGGCCCGGCTGCACTCCAGCTGATGATCCAGCCAGCGCTCCAGCTCTCGATCCAGGTCAAAATCGGTCAGTGCCGGCATTGCGGGCCGGTCATGAGGAAAACGCGTTTGAATTAAAAAGTGGCCTGGGGTTGTCGCAGCATAAAAAGCCTTGCTGCGGCGGATGGTGCGTTGGATTTTTTCTGCCGGGGTCACCGGTCCTCCTCTGTGCGTGTGAAAAAGCCAAATTGAAGGGTCACCACTCTACGATGACGCCGGATTGCGGAATGCTGAAATCTTTCCAGTTCGTATAAAATAGCGACCAAGGATGGTGCCTAAAACGCTTTCCCCGGATCAACGACCGCCGGGCGGGCGATGATGATCCGGGGGGATGGATTGCTCAAGGTTGGTTTCGGGGAAAACCCCTATGTCCGGTTACGCGGCTTTGGTCCGTGTGGCAGCGGTCATGATCTTTTCCTCCGAGGCCTCTTCACGGCTGAACTCGGCGACCATCCGACCTTCGCTCAACACCAAAATGCGGTCGCTCATCGCCAGGATCTCCGGCAATTCCGAAGAGACCATGATCACACCGATGCCCTGTTCGGCAAACTGATTCATCAGGTGATAGATTTCCGCTTTGGCGCCCACATCTACGCCGCGGGTGGGATCATCGAGAAGAAGAATCGAAGGAGTAGTGGCCATCCATTTGGCCAAGATCACCTTTTGCTGGTTGCCGCCGCTCAACGTCTCAACAGCGCCGGCCAGACTGGGAACTTTGATCCGCAGCTGATCGATATAGCGCTGGGCCATGGCTTTTTCCAGCTTGTGCCGCAGCACCCATCGTTTGACCACCTGGCGAAGGCCGGCGATGGAGATGTTCCACTGCACCGGCAGCTGCAGAAACAAGCCCTGCGCTTTGCGATCTTCGGTGACCAGAGCCAACCCATACTGGATGGCCTGCTGGGGGGAGTGCAATTCCACGGGGCGCGACCGGACAAAGAGCTTGCCGGCCACTCGCTGCCCCGGACTGGCGCCGAACAACGTCATCAGCAGTTCCGTTCGGCCGGAGCCCATGAGTCCGGCGATGCCGAGGATCTCCCCGCGCCGCAGACTCAGATGGATGTCCTCCAGCAGATTGCGATGGCTCTGAGAAGGATGGCGGACGGTAAGCCCTTCCACGCGCAGCAGCTCTTCGCCCACCCGCGCTTTCTCCTTGGGAAACAGATCCGCCAGTTCTCTGCCCACCATCATACTCACCAATTGCTGCGCCGTGGACTCTTTCACCACACAGGTGCCGATATATTTTCCGTCGCGCAACACCGTCACCTTATCGGCGATGGCAAAGATCTCTTCCAGTTTGTGCGAGATGTAGATGATCGCCACGCCGGTTCGCTGCAACCGGCGGATGACCTTGAACAGTTTTTCCACCTCGGTCTCGCTCAACGCCGACGTCGGTTCGTCCATGATCACCACCTTGGCGTGCAGCGACAGCGCTTTGGCGATTTCGACCAGTTGCTGTTCGCCGACGCGCAGGTCGGCGATACGGGCCTGCACCGGAATGCGCACCTCCAACTGTTGCAGCTCCGTCTCCGCCGCCTGACGCATGGTTTTATAATCCACCAGACCGAACTTGGTGCGCGGTTCGCGGCCGAGGTAAATGTTCTCCGCCACGGTCATCTGCGGGATCAGATTCAACTCTTGATGAATGATGGCGATGCCCGCCTGTTCCGCGGCGCGGGTGTCGCTGAACTGAACGGAACGGTCTTCGATCAAAATCTCGCCGCTGTCCGGCTGATAGACGCCGCTGAGAATTTTCATCAGCGTCGATTTGCCGGCGCCGTTCTCGCCCAGCAGCGCGTGCACTTCGCCCGGCTGCACCTCCATGTGCACCCGGTCCAGCGCTTGAACGCCGGGAAACAACTTGCTGATATCCTGCATTCGTAAATAACTATCCATGGACTGACCCTGTTCAATTAAACGCGGTTTTAAAATCATTCAGAGAAACGCCCAGCACCGCCAAACTGATCTGGTCCAGTTGTGTGCGGTCGCCGCAGAAATGGAGAGTAGTATGGCGATGTGTACATGACTCGTTCGGCGCCAACGCGGCCGCCGGCGAGGAGCTTTCCAGTTCATAGAACGGGCCCATGGGCTTGGCGCCCGGAGAGGCCGGTCCATCGTTGTACGAATTGGCCACGTCGCCGGCATAGGGGTGATCGGTTATTCTCCACTGGCTGTTGACGTAATCGCGGGCCTCCTCGGGCAGAGTGAACAGCACCAGCGTCAGCACGCCGAGCGCTGAATCATAGCTGCCGAGCACCGGTTTGACGCGGTTGCGCGGCATGCCGATTTTGCTGCGGTACAGGCCGTCGCCTTTAAAGAATACAGCGTGATCCTTGATTTGCAACCGGTCCGGAGGAACGGCGCCGAAATAGTCGGAGACCACCACCGGACCCAGGGCCGCCTCCGGTCCTGCGACATAGGGCACAGCGATCACTGTGGTGGGCGACGGGGTGAACATGCCCAGGATCCAGATGGACACCAGTCCGGTCTCTTTTTCCCAGGCCCGCTCGCCGATGTTGGTTATGGTGTTTTCACTCTCAAAGCCCACGACCGCTAGGCCGGCCGGCAGCTCGATGCGGACTCGCTCCTCGAGTTCCGCACGAGAGAGCAGCCGCACGGTACGCTGCAGTTCAAGAGTGAAGACGAAATCAGCGTAATTTCTGATCGACATCCGTTTGCTGAAAGCCACGGACGAGGGATTCTGGCGCAGCACGATAAAGCCTTCCTCATTAAAGGGCCTCGGCGTGTACCAGTGCTGCAGATCAAAGGGATCGCCCTTGGCAAAATAGAGGCTGTACTGGCCGCCCTCTGGTCCCAGCCAGAAGCGGTCTTCGCCGCCAAAAGCGTTGATATGCCGATTCGGAATGCCGGATGCGATCAGCTCGCGGTTGATCCAACCATAGCTCCGGCCGGAAGCGCCGGTCGCCGTGCTGGTCATCACCCGGCCCTGAAGGTCTGGAGTGACCGCAACCTGCGCCGATGAATCGGCGGAGGACAACAGGATGACAGAAGTGTACTTGTGCAGAAAAGCCACATCGTCCTGGAATGTCACGTTTGGTTTTTGCGTGTCCTGTCTGCTGCAGGCCAGGACCAGGGACAAACCCAGGGCGACGGCAAGCCATTGCTGTTTCATAGGGACTCCCGTTTGTTACCCTCTTGTTGAGTGCGTGCGATCCATTCTGAGCGCAGAATGCCATAGATCATGAGATCGATATAGTCGCCCCACTTGAAAAAGTGCCGGCGCAAACATCCTTCGCAGCTCATGCCGAGTTTCTCCATCACGCGACCGGAGGCTGGATTGGTCTTGAAATGGTGGGCGAACACGCGCTCCAGTTCCAGGCCGTGAAACGCATGCTCCAGCAGCGCCTCGGCCGCCTCGGTGCAATAGCCGTGGCCCCAGTAGGGAACGCCGATCCAATACCCCATCTCTGCGTGGCGACTCTCTCGGTCGATCTTGATGCTGATGGCGCCCAAC
>JAKJDB010000837.1 GCA_022706175.1 Candidatus Zhuqueibacterota bacterium
GCAAAACCATTTCGCCCTCGCCGGCGCCTACGGTATCTACCGCCACGACGAAGGTGTTGGTCGGCTTGGCATCAGGACCGGCGATGTTTAGGATCAGCAACTTGCGGCCTTTGAGCTTTTCGGCTTTAACCGTGGCGACCACGGATCCCTGAACAACGGCTAGTTCCATGCTATGAATACCTCACTATCCGACATGACGGCTCAGCGGCCAGGGCCGCGGCTAACTACGTTTCGACAAAACCTCGCGCTCATACCGACGCACCTGATCCATCCAACCCATGCCGATGGCGAGATCCTGTTCAGCCAGATAATAATCCCAGACGCTGCCCATGGGCAGCGTTTTGATCTCTTCCAACAAAGCCAGACGGCCGGAGAAATCGCCCTGATTTTCCAACTTGCGCAGCTGCGCGATGGGCTCCAACAGCGCCAAGAGCAGCGCTTTAATCATGCTGCGTGTGCCGATGACCCAGGCGCAAACCCGGTTGACGCTGGCATCAAAAAAGTCCAGTCCGATGTGCACGCGGCGCAGATACTTGCCGCGCACGATCTCCTGGGCAATGGCCTGCAATTCGTCGCTGACAATGACGATATGATCGCTGTCCCAGCGCACGCCGCGACTGACGTGGAGCAGCACTTCATCCAAAAAGGTCAATACAGAAGAGAGTTTGTCGGAGATGACTTCGGTGGGGTGAAAATGGCCGCTGTCCAGTGTGAGCAAAAGCCGGTTCTGAATGGCATAGCCCATATAAAACTCGTGAGAGCCGACCACATAACTTTCAGAAGCGATGCCGAACAGCTTGGATTCCACTGCATCCAGGTTGTGACGTGGGTCCAGCTTTTCGGCAAAGATTTCATCCAATGATTCTTTGAGAATTTCACGCGGTGTTTTGCGATCTGCCGGAGCGTCTTTGCTGCCATCCGGAATCCACAGATTGGTGACCGCCGGTGAACCCAGAGCTTTGCCGAAAAACGCGCCGATTTTGCGGCTGGCAATGCCATGGCGAATCCAGAATTGGCGAATCTCTTTATCGCGATGGGCAAGGGTGAACCCGCTGTCCGCTTTGGGATGAGCGAAAAACGTCGGATTGAAATCCAGCTTTAAATTCTGCGCCTTGGCCCAACTGACCCAGTTCTTGAAATACTCGGGGCCGATCTCATCGCGTTCGACCCGTTTGCCGGCGGTCTCTGCATAGATGGCATGCAGACTGAAGCGATGATTGCCCGGGATCAGGCTCTTCGCCATCTCGAAATCCTTACGCAGTTCGTCCGCTGTACGCGCGCGGCCGGGATAATTGCCCGTAGCCTGAATGCCGCCGCCGAACTGAGAATCGGCCTTTTCGAAGCCAACGACATCATCGCCCTGCCAGCACTGGATCGAGATCGGAATCTGTTTCAACAGTTCGAGTGCCTTATCCGTATCAACCCCTAATTCAGCATAGCGCTCACGCGCCAGGCGATAGGATTTCACCACACTGGTGTTCCGGGTCATAAAATACCCCTTTATATATTGAATTCAATTAAATTATAAAATCATTCACCTTGGATTGCACACGTGAGTAATTTAATCAAACCCTGGTATTTAATCAAGTTATTTTTCTTGATCATACCATTGTCCCCTGGATCCCGCGGCCGCCCGGCTCAAAATTCCCTTTGATCCGGGTTTATGTCGACCGCTTCTCCCACACTTATGTCGTTGGTCCATTTTTTAATCGCACGTACAAAAGTAAAAAATGAATATTAATTCATCCTGCTTTTTGTATTCTGTCCCACTCTTCAAAAATAGCTTGGGCTACGGCGGG
>JAKJDB010000838.1 GCA_022706175.1 Candidatus Zhuqueibacterota bacterium
GTGAAATTCTTGATAAAGTGGCAGGCGTGGTCAGCGTAACCTATAATATTGCGACCAAGCCGCCCTCCACCATCGAGGCGGTGTGACCGTCACGGTGCGAAGGAGAGGGTCAACAGACTGATTGCGATAGGCCCGTAGTGTCCTTGCGAGGGCCGCGGTTTCTGCGGCCCGAAGCAATATCCTGCGTCAGGGAGGAGAGCAGAGCGTCGATAGATTCCTCGCCCTGCGCTGACACAAAGCACGTTCAGGGATAACGCATGGCGGGCTCGGAAAGACAAAAAAGATGGAAAGCTGTAAAACAGAATCCTAATAGTATATCACCGCATTGTCAACAACCGGTAGCAGACTATTATTTCCGCACGGCCAATTTTTTTCGATCCAAAAAGCGAGAGAGTATAACCTTGCCGATGATGCCTGCATCTTCATATATATAAAAAAAACCGTCCGCTTCCGCAAGAGCAAAATCAAACCGCAGGATATTCACACCATTTTTCTTTCGCCCTACCCTGTCAGCACTATCTACTTGAATTTAGTTTATTTTTTCCTAGCAGCGCCAGACTTTAAGCCTACTCTTCAAGGTTTGACGAAAGTGCTGCCATCCCACAGCCAGTTCAACATCGTGGCGAAAACGCTGGCTCCGATCTCAGCTGTATCATAGAGCTGTTCCAGCTCATCGCCCAGTTTGGTTTTTCCTCTGATCAAGCCGGTGCAGTTGGTCAACCGCGTCCATTCGGTCGATAGGATCGTGACCGGCTCCGGCAGCGGGGTGGGTGAATAGAATCCCGCTGACGCCAGAATCGGCGCCACCGGCACAAACTGGCCGCCGGTGATTTGGACGACGCGGCAAGAGCTGCTGTCGCACTTTTGCGCATCCCAATCCGCCGCAGGCACCGACACAGAGCCAGGGGCCAGCACGCGGGCGGCGATGCGGAACGCCTCTGTTGTGCCGGCCGGCCGCACCAGCGCCAGCAGATCGGCGGCAGGGTCGTTCAGGGCCGCAGCCGGAACCAGTTCGAGACAACGGCCCAGATAGGGCAATAGATCTGTGGGCGATGGACCGAGGGATGAGGCCGGCGGCAAACGGCGGCCGGCTGCGCTCAGTGGCAGCACACAGCCCTGCTCATGCAACCGGTTCCGTCCCTGCTGCAACGCTACATAGAAATCGCTGCGCACCATGAACCACAGTGGGATGGCGCTTTGGCTGGCGCCCTCCGGTCTATCGTTGGTCAGTGGGACCATGCGCAAAGGCGGTCTGGACGACGTCCAGCCCAAAGGTGGATTGGGGCCGGCCACGCCGAGGATGCCGGCCAGCACCTGCGCCAGCATCTCCTCCTGTTTGAATTCGCGCAGCATATTCAGATAGCCGCCTATTTCAGTGATGTTTTGCGGCGCTGGAACCCGCGAACCCACCACATCGCCCTGCAACGCCAGCCGGCGAAGAAGGATGTTCTGCGCCTGGCAAAGATCGGGATTGTGCGCCTGTCGGAAGAGTTCCAGCAATGATTCGAAAAAGCTCGTTGCAGTCGGATCTGCAACGGTGTCGGTATTCGCCATGGTCGCCTCCCGGAATCGCGGCGAAATTTCGCCGGCATAGGATTGGATGAATAGTTGCTGAACTGTGACGATTTTATATTCCTCTATCCCATGAGCCTACTCTGGTTCGGTTTTTTTCTCTGTATCGTTCTTTTTGGGTGTTTTGTCTTCATCGCCTGAAGCGGAATTCCCGGTTGAACCGGCGCCGGCTTTGGGCGTTGATTCGGTTTTAGTGCCGTACACCGCACTGGCGGCGGTGGAGCCG
>JAKJDB010000839.1 GCA_022706175.1 Candidatus Zhuqueibacterota bacterium
TAGTCCCCGGCGTTTTGTTCGAACGCATGGGGTTTCGCTATTTCGGGCCCATCGATGGGCATAATATTTCCGCCCTGATCAATGTGCTCAGTGAAATGCGCCGGTTTAACGGCCCGCTGTTGTTGCACGTTCTGACCAAGAAGGGGCGTGGGTATGTGCCGGCCGAGAACAATGCGCCGGTTTTTCATGGCCTTGGTAAATTCGATATCGAGACCGGTCGGGCGATCAAGTCTTCGCCCATACCCAGCTGGACCGAGGTGTTCGGCCAGACCCTGTGCCGGCAGGCGGAGCGGGATGACAAGATCGTTGCCATCACTGCGGCCATGGCTTTGGGCACCGGTCTGACGAAATTCTCCGAGCGATTTCCGCAGCGGTTCTTTGACGTCGGCATTGCGGAAGGCCATGCCGTCACCTTCGCCGCCGGAATGGCCCAGCAGGGCTATCGTCCGGTGGTGGCCATCTATTCCAGCTTTTTGCAGCGCGGGTATGATCATGTCATCCACGATGTGGCGCTGCAGCGCCTGCCGGTGGTTTTCGCCATCGATCGAGCCGGACTGGTGGGCGACGACGGTCCCACCCATCACGGCGTTTTCGACCTCGCCTATCTGCGCTCCATCCCCAACCTGGTGGTCATGTCGCCGAAAGATGAGGAAGAGCTTCGGCACATGCTCTTCACTGCTCTGCAGTACCGCGAGGGACCGGTTGCCATCCGCTACCCGCGCGGACATGCCATGGGTGTGCCGTTGAGCGATTCGTTTACCGCATTGACCATCGGCGAAAGCGAAGTGATGCGAAGCGGCGAGCAGGTGGCGCTTTTAGCCGTGGGCCCGATGCTGCGGCGGGCGCTGTCCGCCGCTGATCTGATCCATCAACAGCTGGGATACGACCCCGAAGTGATCAACGTCCGATTTATAAAACCGGTGGATAAAAAGATGCTGGATCGCCTTGCCGAGACGTTCCCCCTGATCATCACCCTGGAGGAGGGTGTGCTCAAAGGTGGTTTTGGCAGCGAGGTGCTGGAGTATTTTGCCGATGAAAAACATCATGTGCCTGAGATCATCCGCTGCGGTCTGCCGGACGCGTTTATCCCCCAGGGCGACCGCGAGCAATTGCTCGATGGCGTAGGCCTGAGCCCTGAGGCGATCTGCCAGGCGGTTGCCCGCTCTGTGTCCCTGGGCGCACACAGAAAGACCACGAGAATCAAGGATCTGTTCCGCATGCATCGAAGGAAAAAGAGCGCATGATCACCGTCGGCATAGTGGCCAATCGTTTCAAGCCCAAAGCCCGGCTGGTGATTAAAAATTTTGTCGACCTGCTCTATGAGGCCGATGCGCAGGCTCTGTATGCCGCCGAAAATGCAGAGTTTCTCAAACTGACGCCGTCGGAGCGGACCGTTCCACTGGCGCAGCTGGGCGATCACTGCCAGGTTGTGGTGGCATTCGGAGGCGATGGCACCCTGCTCTCCACCGCCTGCGAAGTGGGCGCCAGCGGTGTGCCCATCCTCGGAGTCAATCTCGGCGGTCTGGGATTTCTCGCAGAAATCAAAACCGACGAGATCCGCGAGACCGTACAGGATCTGGTACATCAGCACTACACGATCATAGAACGCATGGTGCTTGCGGTTCGTGTGCACGTCGCCGGACAGATTAAAAACTATTGGGCTTTGAACGACGTCGTGGTCGACAAGGGAACCTCGGCGCGCCTGATCCTCATCGACGCCCTGGTGGACGGCGACTATCTCAACACCTACCGCAGTGACGGCCTGATCATCGCCACGCCGACCGGTTCCACCGCCTAC
>JAKJDB010000078.1 GCA_022706175.1 Candidatus Zhuqueibacterota bacterium
CTTTTGTTCGGCTGGACTGCATGCCCCGTCTCTCTCCTTTCTCCGGCCGCCTGCGGAAAGACCGGCGCCCACTGGGTACACGCTTTACAACGGCTGTCGATCTTTGCCGCCGCTTCGCTCATACCTTTGGCGCCGGTTTCTCTTTATCATTGGCATGTTGAAAGGGTTTTCGTTCCAATCTCGCACAATGGCGGCCTCAATTTTTACATCGGCAACAGCCCGAGATCGGAAAACGCGGTAAGCATTCGTCCCGGTGAAGAATGGGATTATTTTGTTTCAACTCCACAGCGAGAGAACCCGCACCGCGCTCTATCCACGGCCGATTTTTCAAAGTATTGGTACAAGAAAAGCTGGCAGACGATCAGCCGCCGACCCGTTGAAAGTATCCGAAATCTTGCGCTTAAACTGTTTCGTCTCCTGGATGCTCATGAAATCAAGCGAAATATGGATATCTATTTTTTTCGAGATCAATTTTCCGCCCTTATGAAATGGCCGCTGTTGGGGTTTGGCGTGGTACTGCCTTTCTCGCTTCTGGGCGTGATCTGGCCACGGCCGGCAAACCCACGCCGTTCTTTTCTGGCCTGGTATCTTGGTATCTATGGGTTCTCTGTGATTATTTTTTTCGTCACCGCGCGCTACCGCCTTCCCATGGCGCCGGTGCTTTTACTGTTTGCCGCGCACGCCCTCCAGCACCTGTATTATCGCTTTCGCACAAAAAGGTTGCCATGGAAGCAGATGGCATTCATTGTCACAACGACACTGTGGATTCATCTGGATCCGACCGGCGTTCGACCCAGCCACGCAGAGCAGGTGGCCTCACGAGCGGAGAGCTGGTACTATCTGGCAAGATCGATCGGTGATGCCGCCAATCGGCCAGGCTCTTCGGCGGCTCACGTGGCCGGGCTTGAGAAGGCCATTCGGACCATGCAAGTTTCTGCACACTGCGATTCCTCTTTTTCTTATCCGCATACTTTTATCGGTATCTATTCGGTGCAAATCGCCAAGGAGCGGCTAAAAGAGATCGTTTCACAGGACACACCCGATGATGAAAAAGATCGGCTTCTGGCGCAAGTCACTTCCCAGTTAGCCTTCGCTGAACGGCATTACCGTCAAGCCCATTTGCTCGCCCCTCACCAGGTCGCTCCGGTTTACAATCTTTGTCTGGCGCTTTACTATCAGAACATTATCGATTACAATAATTCCTCCCTGCCGCCCGATGTTTTGCGGGCGGCTATAGTAAGACGGAGTGACGAAATCACCCTGTTTCTGGATCAGCTGCTTCAACAAAAGCATCTCAACGATTCTGCCAGGTATACGGAGCTTCAATTCAAGGCGGCGATGCAGAAAGAGCAAGTTTTGCAAAGTCCAACTTTTTCTAAAGGCAAAAGCCAATGACCAACCGATTCTGCGCGTTTGTGTCCACGGTGATCCTTGCCGTTTACTCGTCAGCCGCCGGCCAGCCGGTCAGTGCCAAGGCGGTTCCATGGACCATAGCCTTATCGCCCGCTCTAGCGCAGGACAAAGCTGTTCAGGCAGCGCTGTCTGATCTGAACGAGATCGCAACATCCTGTGGGATCCAGTTTTCCATTCCCCGTGTGCAGACGGCCCTAGCCGGACAGGTTGTCGTGATCAGCCGCACTGGCGGAAAAAAAGCGGCTGACCTGCTTCGATTGCATACATCCAAATGGATGCCTGTGCGCAATCCTGAAGGCTATAAAATAGTGACCATGGGCCGAGAGCCCGACAAAGCTCTGCTCCTTTCCGGCGGTTCTCCGCTCGGCGTCGCATACGGTCTCTATTGGCTCTATGACCGGATGCGCGTGAGCAAAACCCTGCCAGACCTTACGATCGAAAAAGAGCCCACGCTGGCCATTCGCATGACCCGCAATATGGTCTCCAGCAAAGCCGACCTGCATCGGGCGCTGCGCTTCGGCCTGAACACGGTATTCGGCGAGAACCCTCTTCATCTGATCCCCTGGGATTCTGAACCAGAGGCCGGCGAGAACGTCGCAAAACGAGAATCCACCAAAGCCTTGATCGAGTACGCGCACGCCTTGCACATGAAATATCTGGCCTTTGGAACTGATTTCACCTTTCATCCCTCTCTGCTGCAAGAGTTCCAAGCCACCCTGTCCCCCGATGATCCGGCGTTCTGGGAAGCGGTGCAGGCGAAATACCGCCGGCTTTTTCACGCGATGCCGGAACTGGACGGTCTGGCAAATTTTCTCGGTGAAGAGCAGATGTATTGGGGCGACTATCAAACCTTTGACCCCATCCATCACGGCGTCGACTGCGACTGGAGTCTGGAAAAGCGCTATCGCACGTTTCTCATCAAAGTGCGGGACGTAGTTGCCGGAGAATTCGGCAAGCTCTATTTTCATATCACCTGGGATAATTCGCCCGGCGAAGTGCACGCACAGCCGCAGGTGTATCGACGAATATTGGATGAAACCGTGCCGGTTGAAAATGTATATCTCATCCCCAGCTCGACGCAAAATGACCGTTGGTGGTTTCAGGCCTTTAATCCGACCTTTAATCAGACTCCACATCACATGCTCGTCATCTTTGAGACCATGGATTATCATCACGGCGAGAATATGTTTCCGACCTATCCCGCGCCCTATTATCAGGCCTGGCTGCAGTTGGTGCTTGGCGCCGATCCATGCAATCTGCGGGGCGCCAACGCCGATATGCCGGTCCAGGATGTGTGGAACGAAACCCGTAATCTCACCGCCTACACGCTCTACCGTCTGATGTGGAATCCTCAGGAAGATGTGCAGACCATCGCTGAGGACTATGCTGCCATTCATTTCGGTCCGGCGGCTGCTGCGGGTATGGCCGACCTTTTCATGCTGTCGCCCATCGCCTATAAATACGGTCTCTATATCGAACCGGTCACCTATGGCCAGTTCACCTCGTTGCCGCACATTCGGGTCGGCTCGTTTGTCGTTCAGGGATTTCCTGCCATCGATCGGGGCAAGGAGCACATTGAATTTTTACGCCGGCTCTATGTACGCTGCAAGCCCTGGATCCCCGAGACCCTGTCCTACCTGGACCATGGTCTGGAAACCGCTGAAACCATGCGCCGCAGATTCGAGCTGGTTGCTCCAGCCTTTGCTGATGAAGCGCGAGCGAATCAGGTCGCTCAGGCGCTGGACATGACCCGCCTGCTGATTCAGACCAACAACCGCTACGTCAAAAGCTTTTTCTCTTATTTTCACTATCTGGAGAACGCCGATGAATCCAGACGTCAGCAGCTGGCCGAACAGGTTCACGCCCTGCAGATGTCCTGCGATCAGTTCCAGCGCGTCCCGGGATTCGGCTATGACCTGGCCGGAGTCCGTCAGCTGATTGTCAATGCGCAATTGCTGCTGCAGGATAGGGCTGCGGCTGAGAAGGAACTTTTAGAAGCGCCTACCATGGCTGAAATTGAAGCCGCGGTCGCTCGAGAGCAGGAAAAATATGCGCGCATTCTGCAGGATCATGCGGAGCAGGTGGTCCGGGTTTTACATTGGCAGGGCCGGGTGGATGGCGTCGATGTCTTGAAGATCAGAGACAAGAGTCTGGAGGTCGAGCACGTCAAATGGGACGCCATCTATTTCCAAGATCGAACATTTTTTTCCGCGCTTCCGCAGCGCCCGGTGACCGTGATTCCCAAAAACCTTGATTCCCGGCCCATGCATCCATTTGTTCTGGAACAGCCGTCCGCGGAAAATGGATACACCGCCAAGATTCTCCTCAACGATCTGCCCGGCGGCGCCGGCTGGTGCAAATTCGATCTCTATTATATCGATAAAAATCCGCAAGAATTGGAGATGCTTCCACCATGGGCTCATCGATGAGAAAAACGCTGTTCTGCGCTATCAGCGTCGGCTTGTTCCTTTTATCCGGAATCGCCTGGAGTCAAGCCGACGTCAGCGGACAATTTATTTTTCAACCGGACCGCCTTTTGCACGGTCACACGCATGCCTCCTCGCTGGTCGAATGCCCGAACGGCGACCTGCTGGCCTGCTGGTACGAGGGCGTAACGGATAGAAGCGCGGATGTGCACATTCAGGCCGCCAGGCTGAAAAAAGGCGGAAAATGGGGCGATCCTTTTCTACTGGCCGATACGCCCACCTTATCAGACAATAATCCGTGCATGATCATCGACCGGCAAAATCGTCTCTGGCTGTTTTATTACACGCTGCTGGGCGGCTCTGAACAGCCCTGGGAAACCGCTTTTCTACGGTTCAAGCAATCCTGTGATTATGAAAATCAAGACCAACCGGTTATCTGGAATTATGAAGCCGATCTGCCGGTACAGGTCTCGGAGTTGGATACGATTGTATCTCGACTGTGTAACGAGCCGGGCTGGATCCCCTCAGGCGCCGACGACCTCTGTCAAAAAGCTCATCAACATCTGCGCAACCAATTGTCCCGACGATTGGGATGGACCACTCGCGCGCGGCCGCTTTTTCTGCGATCCGGTGAGCTGGTGTTGCCCATGGCCTCCGAGATCTTTGGCGTCGCAACCATGGCCATCACCAATGATCAGGGACGGTCCTGGTTTTTTTCTCAGCCGCCGTTGGGCTACGGCGTAGAGCAGCCGACGCTTTTTGAACGATACGACGGCGCCCTGGTGGCCTATTTCCGCGATTCCAGCCCACTGCATCGCATCCGTTCAAGCACTTCTCGCGATCGCGGCCGGACCTGGTCCCCCATCATGGCCAGCGATTTGCCCAATCCCGGCTCAGGGCTGGAGGTGTTGCGGTTAAGAAACGGCCATGTCGTGCTGATCTATAATGACGTGGAAAACGATCCGCGCAGCCGGCTGGCGGTTTCGCTCTCATTGGACGAAGGCAAGACCTGGACCTACACCCGTCATCTCGAGAACAGCTCTGCGGGCAGATTCGATTACCCCTCTCTGCTGCAGACGCGGGATGGCCGGTTGCACGCTGTCTACAGCTATAATGTGCAGACCATCAAACATGTCTGTTTTTCAGAAGATTGGATTATAGGCAAAAAGTGACAGGCCACGCTGTGATGGTTTCTTTCGTAATACGATTCAAGCTGTTTCCTGCTTGCTGGCTTTTGCTTATTCCGGCCAAGGGCCTGTTCGCTGCGCCGTTTGCTGAACGATTGGCACACGACTTTATGTATCCGCCTCGTGACTGTCGCCCGTACACCTACTGGTTTTGGCCTGCCAGTGCTGTCACTGAGCAGGAACTCACCTGGGAGTTGCAGCAGATGTACGAGCAGGGTATGGGCGGAGTTCTGATCAACAGCGCTTTTGGTCCGATCTATGAAAAAGGGGCGATCCCCTTTTTATCCGATGATCATCTCAAAATGATCCGTCATGCGGTGCTGACGGCCAAAAAACTGGGGCTGAAAGTTATACTCAATTTCAGCGGCGGTTGGGTGTTCGGGGGATTTTGGGTGCCACCCGAGCAACGCAGTCAAAGCCTGGTGCCGGCATCCGTGGAATTGAAAGGCCCGGTTCGTTTTTCCGCTGAATTGCCCAAATTCGTTAAAGCGGCTGATCATCGGGGCGAAATCTCGGTTGCGGATATTCCCGATGGCGAAAAGCTGGTCGCCGTTGTCGCAGGAGAAGTTAAAGACGGAAGAATGATTTCCTCATCCCTTGTGGATCTTACCTCGCAGGTAGCCGACGATTCGCTGAGCTGGACGGTACCGCAGGGCCTTTGGCGACTGACCGTTTTTTGGCTCAAATACACCGGCCAGAAAACTGTGCCGCCGGACTATGGCCAAGTGCATTGGTGCGTGGATCATTTCAGTCGATCTGCGATGAAACGCTATTGCGAGTTTATCGGCGGCAAATACTTGCAGGCCGTGGGTGATGAATTCGGTAAAACCATCATTGCTTTGCATTGCGACAGTTACGAGATGGCCAGCCTGCCGGACGGATTTTACTGGAGCGACAGCCTGCTGTCCCAATTTCATGCGTACAAGGGGTATGACCTGACCCGGTATCTGCCGGCTCTGTGGTGGCCGATCGATGACCTCTCTGCCAACATCCGTTATGATGTGAATGATTTTCTCCATCAGGCCGGTCTGGGGATTTTTTTTCAAACTTTTCTCGACTGGTGTCATCGCCATCATCTGCAAGCCAGTATGGAACCCTATGGCTTCACCACCGACATCCTAGAGGGGGCCGGCATGGCTGATCTGCCGTTCATGGAGGTCACAGCGGGTGAAAAAGACGCGGTTCCCTGGTTTGACAACCGCATCGGTCCGAAACGGTATGTTGCCTCCGGCGCGGATCTGTATGGAAGAAATATCATCGGCGTAGAGGCCTACACCTACTTGCATTGGGAGATTTATCGTGCCACCCTTGAGGAACTAAAGATCGCCAGTGACGGTTTCCTCTGCTCCGGCGCCAATCTTTTTTTCAATCACCTGTATGCCTACACGCCGGAGCGGCAAGCCGCCCCTTCACGAACTCTGCCCTGGGCGGCGGTCATCAATCACACCAATCTGTGGTGGAAGGATTATCATCATCTGGCGGACTATATCGCACGATGCTGTTTTCTCTTGCGCCAGGGCCTTCCGCAAAAAGACATTGCGGTGTATTCTCCCCTGGCTAACCAATGGACCCTTGATGTTAAAAACGCCCGCAAATGGACCAGGGAGTACGACTGGGGCGCCCTGGGCGAGCTGATCTTTGCCAATGGCTATCAGTTCGATCTGATCAACGACGAGGTTCTGCAGCACCGCGCGGCCTGGCAAAACGGCGTTTTAACTGTGAACAACATGGAGTACAGAATTTTACTCTTGCCGGACATCAGCGCTATGCCGGTGGAAACGCTGGAAGTCATTCGACGGTATGTCGCCGACGGCGGGGTGGCGATCGCCCTTAAACAACTGCCCAAGTGTTCGGTTGGACTATCCGACCATGCGGTTAAAGATCTCCGCGTGCAGTCCCTGATCCGTGAGATGTTTGCTGAACCGGTTGGCCGAGATGGGACTGGGGAGAAGTCGTTCGACAAGGGACGTACCCATTTTATCAAACAAGTCCTCCACCGACAGGATGTCTTGGACCGGCGCAGCAGTCCTCTGGATCCGTTCGTCAATACCTTGCGTGCCTATCTGCCTCCGGATGTGTCCATCGATTTCGCCTCGGCCGGTTTGCGGGAGAATAACGGACTGAGCTTTTTTCATCGCCGGCTTGGTGAAGACGACCTCTATTTCGTCGCCAATATTCAGGACCGGCCATTCCGGCTGCCGCTCACCTTCCGGGTTTGTAACAAAATACCCTGGCACTGGAATCCATATGATGGATCCATCGCCCGGTTGTGGCACTATGAACAAAATTCCCAAGGCATCGAACTCCCCATCGAGTTGGCTCCATTTGAATCCCTGTTTGTGCTTTTTCAGACGGGCCTAGACAGCAGCCGGATTTCAGCCGGCGATTTTCACCGTATCGTGAATGTGAAACAGGACACGATCACCGCTGCTGCGAGGATGAATGGTCGCCATCATCTGCTTGTACAGAGCGGCAGGAGAACAGTTTCTCTGTCTTGCACGGTTCAAGGCGTTCCGCCGCCTTTTGATCTGGCCGGCCCGTGGAGGATGACCCTGGCCGACGCCGGCGTCGACACTGTGTTGACGCACCTCGAGTCCTGGACCGTCTATGCCGCCACTCGCCATTTCAGCGGCGCAGGCCGCTATGAAACCCATTTTACAATCCCCTATGACTATCTGAATACAGAACACAAACTGTTTTTGGAGTTAGGGAAAGTGGGCAGCATCGCTCATGTGCAGCTGAACGGCAAGCAAATAGGGACCCACTGGATGAGCCATACCCATTTGCCCATCACCTCCGCCGTCCGGCCTGGAGACAACCACTTGGTCGTGGAGGTCATCAACACTCTGATCAATCGTGCGGCCGGTCTCAGGCAGCCGATCCCGGTCCCTGCAGAGCTGATTTCCCATTATGGCAGCGGGACAACCGCTTATACTGAAACTTTTCGCGGTCCGGTCGGCTTTGCCGCTCTGCCTGCTTCCGGACTGATCGGACCGGTCCGTATTATTGCTGAAAAGATTACATCCATTCCAGTGAGGTAGAATGAGAAAAAAGCGCATGCTGTTCACGGCTTTGCTTGCAGTCGTTTTGGTGAACCGATGTGGGGATCAGCCGGCAGACCAAGCAACTCGTCTAACCTTCTGTTGCCGTGAGAAGAACGATCTGTATCAGATTGTATCTCAATCAAAAGCCGTCCCCTGTGTACGATGCGAAACCGCGGAGCAGGCCATCTCTGCAGCGCCACAGGGATCCGCGGTGCTTATTCTGGCAGAGGGCTATCCGGACCAGCCTACACAGATCAACCCCGCGTTGCTGACCATTGCGCGCAAAAAAGGTTTGCGCATGTACTTGGAGTTTCCCGCATCTTTCCCCGGCCTTGCGGTGGATTCGGTCAAGACTACGCGCTATGAACGAGCGGTGGTTTCGTCGGAATTTTTTTCCCCGGATCTCAAACCGTTAACCATTCTCGCTGTTCATGATTGTCATTACACTCCATTCCATGCTCCTGCGCCTCATCTGTCGCTCTCACGCGTCGCCGGGTTCGATCATGCGATCTATGGACTGGGCAAAGAGACCTGGCCGCTGTTGACGTTTTATCCGGACAGCGCTGTTTTAATCTCTTCAACTAAACTGAGTCAGTTTGTCAGCGCAAGATATGCGCCTGAAGCAGCCTGGTCCATCATCTGGCAAAAAATACTCGGCTGGGCCTGCCCGGGCGTTGGGGCTATTGAGCTGAAGTGGACAGCCACGGTTCGCCCTTCAGCTCAAT
The DNA here is from genome assembly GCA_022706175.1 of Candidatus Zhuqueibacterota bacterium. The sequence continues at coordinate 8,796 of JAKJDB010000078.1, forward strand.
AG
>JAKJDB010000840.1 GCA_022706175.1 Candidatus Zhuqueibacterota bacterium
AAAGCAGGGCGAAGGAAAGCTCGTTTCTTGCCGCGTAAAAGCTGGAACGTTGCAGCGTACATTTTCCGCAGGTGTCTACAAGGTCACTTTGACCCGCCAGGGAGCGTGATGAAACGTCATCATGTGTTATTAATGGGATGGATGCTGCCCTTGATTTTTTCAGCCGCTTCGGCTGATCTGCCGTTAGCAGGCAAAGGGCGGGAGGCGGTATCTCTTCAGGTCCAATACTTTGCGCTGGAACAGGTGCGATTGCTGGACGGTCCCTTTAAACGGGCCATGGAGTTGGATCAACGCTATCTGCTGGCCTTGCCGGTCGACCGGCTGCTGCATAATTTTTATGTCAACGCCGGACTGCCTTCCACCGCCAAACCGTTGGGCGGTTGGGAAGAGCCCTCCTGTGAACTGCGCGGCCACTTTGTCGGTCATTATCTCTCCGCCTGCGGCCTGATGTACGCCGCCACCGGCGATGAGCGATTCAAAGCCAAGGGGGACAGCGTAGTGGCCGGTTTGCAAGCATGCCAGGAAAAACTCGGCAACGGCTATCTCTCCGCTTTTCCCATCACCCTGATCGACCGGGTGGAATCAGGACAGAGAGTCTGGGCGCCCTATTATACATTGCATAAAATCCTTGCCGGCCTTTTAGCCATGCAAGTGCATGGCGGCAACAGCGAGGCCCTGGCTTTGGCGCGAAAATTGGCCGATTGGGTCGTGCTGCGAAACGGCCGTTTGCCGGACGACCAAATGCAGCGAATGCTGTCGGTGGAGCATGGCGGCATGAATGAAGCCCTGGCTGATCTTTATGCGATCACCGGAGAGAAAAAGTACCTGGATATCAGCCTACGATTCAATCACCTTGCGGTCATCGATTCAGCCAAAAGCCACCGGGACGCTCTCACCGGTCTGCACGCCAATACGCAGATTCCGAAATTTATCGACCTCGCTCGACAGTACGAGCTGACCGGCGATAGGGATTTGAAAGAGGCGGCGTCGTTCTTTTGGAAGGCTGTGGTTACAGAACGATCCTATGTCATCGGCGGCCATTCGAATGAAGAACGCTTTACGGAAAAACACACGCTTTCGGAAGCGCTAGGGCCCAGCACCGCTGAGACCTGCAACACGCATAACATGCTTAAACTGACGCGTCATCTCTTTGCCGCAGAGCCCCGCATCGACTATATCGATTATTATGAAAGGGCGCTGTACAATCATATTCTGGCTTCTCAAAATCCACAGACCGGCATGATGTGCTACTATGTGCCCCTGAGTTCCGGATCGCGCAGGACCTATAACGATTTTGATTCCTCGTTCTGGTGCTGCACGGGAACAGGGGTCGAAAATCATGCCAAATACGGCGAGATGATCTACGCGCATAGCGGCGATTCGACGCTCTACGTCAACCTGTTCCTTGCCAGCCGGTTGGATTGGCCGGAGCTCGGCATGCAGATTCTCCAGGAGACCCGTTTTCCTGAACAACCCTCCACGCGTCTTCAGTTTTTCTGCGAGCAACCTCGACGATTGACGGTGCGGCTTCGCTGTCCCTCCTGGCTGCTCCAGGGGGCGCTGCTGCGCATCAATGGACAGAAGCAGGAGGGCGTTCGACAGCCGGGTTCCTGGACCGTCATCGACCGCGAGTGGCGTGAGGGAGATGTCATCGAATGGGAGTTGCCGTTTTCGTTATACACCGAAGCCTTTCGCGACAATCCTAACCGTCTGGCTTTTCTGTATGGCCCTTTGGTGCTGAGCGCTCAAGTCGACGTGAACCAGCCCATCCCGGTGATTAAAGCGAAACACGGTT
>JAKJDB010000841.1 GCA_022706175.1 Candidatus Zhuqueibacterota bacterium
TGGTGCGGCGAGTGCTGCCTGGCCATGGGCGATAAAAATCAGGCAGTGGCATTTTGGCGGAAAGCGGTGAACAGCAGCGACCGCACCAAGGCGGATCAGGCGTTGCTGAGATTAGCGCAGCAGGAGTATCGGCAAGGCAACAGGGAGGACGCCTGTGCCTTGCTGCGCAGACTCATCCAGGACTTTCCTGCCGGCGATGGCGCAGCCGTCGCCAAACGATGGGTGGAAATCATCGAGGCCGATTAGTTGAGATGCATAGCGCAATAGCATCCTTCACGTACAATAGATCACCGGCGTTACATGTGATGGAATCGTGGGCGGGATAAAGAAATCAGCCCAGGCGATATCCATCGCACTGTCCTCCAGCCTGAATATGCGCCAGAGCCATGATCGCTCGAGAAGGCCGCTGCCGGCCTGCACTTGCAGTGAATAACCCATATCGATTTTTTTCCTCTTGAATCCAACTCATGCGCTCCACACCGTCTCAGTCCACTCCCTCTGCGGTTTACCGGTGGTCTCCACCCCGTTGATCAAATCGTTTTGATACTAGGGGTAGGAATGCCGTTTCAGCCGGGCGCCGCCGGCCATGCCATCGCGAAAGGATGGAACTGACGAAAATGGATCTGTCGACTGCGGGGGAACGGTCTTGACCGAAATGCCCTGGCCAAACGGCAGAATTCCTGCCCGGAGCGTGATACCGAGCTGGTAGATGGTGCGCATCCAGCCTCTTGCCTTGAACAAGATACCACTCCTGCAGTCTGAGCGCCATCGATCGCAGGCTAAGCATGAATACAGTCGACACAACCTTTGGCTGACGGGGCCGTGGGCTGTTCTTTTTGTCGGTTTTTCAAAATGGGCTTCAACACATGGAAAGACCGGGTTAGTCCTCGGCAAGACATCGGGGCGGCGAAAAAATGTCCTTGTCATTTTATCCTCATTTGGCTATTTTAGTTTGAAATAGTTTGTGGCTCCGGCTGTTGATTTTTATTCATACGGCGTTTGATTTCACTTTCAGACCGCCGAAGGATCCAGCGACGAACGAGGGAGCGCAAGATCCCGCCTCATGCGACGATGGATTCCTCGCCCTCTGCGAAACCATCGAACACTTGGGAATACGGGATCGCGGGCTTTGAACGACAGGAGGATGATATCGGCTGTTCTTTTTTTCAGCGATGCGTTTTTAAAGCTATTTCGAAAATGACCTGACAAACCGCAGAACGGCAATGAAATGACCGCTTTGCATCAGCGACTGAAGGAAAAGGTATAATGCGTTTATTACCGGGTTCCCATTTGTTTCGTCTTTTGTTTCTTTGCATTTTTTCTGTCTTTGAAACGCTTTCCGCGGCGATCGTTGAAGGCGTTCTGCACGATGCGTCCAACAACAGTCCCTTGGATGGCGTGCAGATCTTGATCAAACCGTCCCATCAGACCGTGATCAGCGGCAGGGATGGCGTCTTTCGCTTGAACTTGCCGGCCGGCGCCTACACACTGACTTTTCATCGCACCGGCTATGCCCTGATGGAAGAGAAAATTCAAATCGCGGGTGAACAAACGCAAAGCTTGCGCTTTTTGCTGCAACCCACATTATTAAAACTGCATGAGGATGTGACTGTGACGGCGGAGCGGGATGTGCTGGCAACGTTTCATTCACCCGCCGCCATCACCTCAGTGACGTTACGGGAATTCGATCTGCCCCGTTCAACGCCCGAAGCGCTCATGGGCAGCCAGGGCGTTTGGATGCAAAAGACCAACCATGGCGGCGGCTCTCCGTTCATCCGCGGCCTCACCGGC
>JAKJDB010000079.1 GCA_022706175.1 Candidatus Zhuqueibacterota bacterium
CCGCCGGCGGTAAAACGGCGATCCGCCAACACCGCCAGCCGGCGTCCCAACGCATCATAGACAGCCACCTGCACGGATGCCGGTTGCGGCAAAGTGAAGGACAAACTGGTCTCCGGATTGAATGGATTGGGATAGTTCTGCGCCACGCTGAAACCGACCGGCAGGGCATCCTTTTCTTCCACAGTAGTCACCCAATCGGTGAACGTGGTGGGCAGCAGATGGAAATCCACATTCGTGACAGCACCACCCTCAGCCAAAGTGACCGGCTGAGCGCCGGCAGGGATCTTCTGCACATAGGGCAGCGGCAGATAGATGGGAGACAGGGCAGCGTCATATTCACCGGCCAGGCCCAGCGTGCTCAGTTTCATGATCACCTCCTGCAGATCGAATGACTCCGCAATCGCCAGACCACGATGCCACTGATCCTGATAGATCAGAAGGTTTAAATCCAGCTGACTCAGAGAATCGCCGTTAAGCAGAGCGAAAGGATCGTCCAAGCCGCCGACCGCCAGGCCTTCCGCCATACCGGCCAGTTGCTTGACCATACCGATGTTGGCGCTCAGCGCATAGGAGCGGACATAATAGACACCCGCGCGCAAACCGCCGATCCGGTAGCGGCCCTGCGCAGCCGACGCTTCTTGGGAAAGAAATTCAAGGTCCGCAATGCCCACGCCCAGCGGATGGCCGGTGCCATCGTAGGCGATGGCCAGCGCACCGGGCAGAGGCGCGGACCGATCCGCCGCCCGAATGGTTCCGCTGATACTGCCCTGGGCCTGACCCAGTTTGATGTCCGCCTCTGCGACTTGGCCATAGTTCAGTTGAATGGTCTGGGTCAGGGCATGGTTAAAAGCAGCGCCGCCGCCGTAATAGGTTGCGCTGAACGGCCCGCTCCACGGGAAAGCCAGCACCTTGTAGCTGCCGGGCAGCAGCCGATCCACACGATAGCCGCCGTTAAACTGGACGAAATCATAGCTGGCCAATCCGCCGTCCGTGCTGTTGTAGATCAACACCGGAAATTCCCACAGGGTGTCGGCGCCGGCTGGAAACCGAGGGCCTGCACCGGCGAGATCGATAAATCCCTGGATCGTGGCGCCGCGATCCAGAGTAAAGTTGACATCCGCAAGGCCGGCGTCGTTCAGTTCCATCACCGGCGCAGCGCTGAACTGCCTTTCGCCGTTATAGTATTCGGACAGGTGCGCCTGCCCGCCAGTGATGCCGGTCAAAGCCAGCAGTTTGTAGCGGCCGTTGGGCAATGGGCCGAGGTGATAGTCGCCGGTCGCATCGCTGGTCCCCATCGCCGGATAGGGCACGCCGGAGGTGTCCGTCAGCGCGAGAACGACGACGCCGGGAGTCGGCGTTGCGCCGTCGGCATCGGTCACGCGGCCGGAAAAATATTTCGCCCTCTGCAGATGAAAATTGACGCCGCTTATCACAACCGGCGCTGAGATCTCGACAGGAACAGCCTGTTTGTAGTTCAGCAGATTATCGACATTCGGATAATAGGAATCCACCAGCTTGCCGCTGTGTTTGCCCTTGACCAAATTCAAGAACGGTTCCTCCAGCATGATGGTAACGCTGTACTGGCTGAAGGTGCGCAGCAAATAGGCGCCGGTGGGAAGGCCGGTCATGGTGTAATTTCCATTCTCATCCGTCGGACAGGCAGCCACCCTGAGCCTGGATAGAAACGGTTCATCCGTGCCGCCGTTGAATAGAGTTGGATCCAAGGCGATGACCAGGATCGAGTCCACCGGTTGACCGGATTCATCCTCAACCCGCCCGGAGATCGTGGCGCCGGTGTTCAGAATGAAATTAACATTGGCCGTCTCTTCTCCTGCGTGCACGGTGACCTTTTCCGCCGTCTGCAGGGAATAGGCGTCCTGGTAGAACTTGCCGACCAGATTGTCCATGCCGCCGATCAGGTTAGCCAGATAGTCGTCGGCAAAAATATAATAGTCGCCCTGCGGCAGACCGGGGAATTCATAGTTGCCCAACAATCCCAGGGCCAATCCGGCAAACGAGGTGTCTGCCGCATTGAAGGCAAAGGCCAGGCCGGCGAGTATAAACTGCCCCTCGCCGCGGATGAGTCCGGAAATCGCGCCGGTCGCAGCGGTCTGCCCCGGCTGGTGCAGGGTGATATCGATGCCGCTGATCTGATCACTGTAGGCGTTGATGTTGACCACTGCGGCAGAGGCGAAATCAATCTGGTTGGGATACCAGGTCCGTCCGTACTCTTCCACCTCAGCCATGATCTTGAAAGAGCCCAGCAGCGGAACATGCGCTTCAAACAAGCCGTCGACCGGATAGACCTCCACGTTCAGGCGGGAGTCGCCGCTGAGCGGATCCACCAGCTGCAGTTGTGCGAACGACGCATCAACCGGAGTCACTCCGTCTTCGGAGAGCAACCGGCCGGTCAGCACAGCGCCCTTTTGCAGATCGAAATGGACGTCCTCAACACTTTGACCTTCCTGGACCTGGACGGTTTTTGCACGGCGCCATCCTTCTTTGCCGCTGAGCGGCGCCTCAACGTTATCATAGAGCTCGTCCACATATTCATCGCTCATCGTCATCACATAATAGCTTCCGGCAGGCAGACTGCCGATGTAATAAGACCCGTCGACAAAAGAGGCCTCACTCCCACCGGCATAGTAGCCGTGGCTGTCAAAGGCGAGCACGAACACCTCATCGACGATCGGCTCTCCGGCGACCGTCACTCGGCCGCCGATGGCGCCGCCGCTGGAGGCAAGTCGCACACGCTGCCGATCGAACAAAATCTCCCGCACTTGCGCCGGTTTAGCGCCGGCCGCGCTCAGCGCACGCAGGTTGCGGACAAACAGCGGCGCGAGAATTTCAGGACGGACCATGCCGGCCACGCGCTGCTGCAGCTTGAGCGTGGCTGCATGATCGCGCAGGCTGCGCAGCAAACGTTCTTCCCCAACCGTGGCCATAGCCGCCAGCCGTCGGCTTAATTCACGTTCCTGGGGTGCGGTCGCCCATCGAGCCCCTGAATGCGGCTGTGCAGGCTCTCCGGCATAAGCGCCTTTGCCCAAAAAAACGAGCAGCGCGATTCCCAGCAAAATACGATAATGCAGCTTCATGTTTTTTTCCTCCTGTTAATCGTCGCTCTTTCTTTGCCCGCCTGGGCGTGTAGAGGGCTGAACAGTCGATCGCCTCAGCGATAAAAGGCACAAGCATATCCGAGGTCACAAGGGAGATGAAAGGGTGGGAAGAACAACCATCATCATGCGTTTTCGATGCATCGAGCGTTCACAATCAGACGTTCCTTTTGGCCACACAGGCCAGCCATTCCTGTTGATGGTAGACCGCACTCACCTCCCAGCGCCAACGGGCCAGCTCTTCAAGGATCAGTACTTTTTCTTCAACAATCAGACCGGATAAAATAATCCCGACCGGGTAGTCGAAAACGCTTTGCATCCAAGGCAGCATTTTGACGATCTGATCGCGGTTAATGTTGGCGACCAGCCAATCAAAACGATGAGACGGTAAAGAAAAGGTCGAGGGCACGGCGACCGAAAGCTGCACCGCATGGGCCACCCGGTTGGCCGTTGCGTTCTTGATCGCAGTTTCGACGGCTACCGCGTCGACATCAAAAGCATGCACCGACGCTGCGCCCAGTTTCACCGCAGCGATCGCCAGAATGCCGGTACCGGTGCCGATGTCGAGAACGCGGTCGCCAGGACGGATGCACTCCTCCAGCAGGCGCAGGCAGAGCTGGGTGGTGGCGTGAGTGCCGGTGCCGAAGGCCATCTCCGGATCGATCTGAATCACGCACTCCGGCGCTTCGGCAGGGACCGGCTCCCAGCTGGGATGAACCAGCAGCCGTCGGCCGATGCGCAGACTGTGGTAATTTTTTTTCCACTCTCGGTTCCAATCCTGATTCGGAATCTGCTGCACGGCGATCTTGTCCGGATCAGCGGCAAAACCCTGGTCGCGCAAAGTGTGAAGGCGGGCTCTGATTTTTTCCTCCACGCCGCTCATAGAGATCGGGAAGAACGCCTCCAGCCGGCCGGGATGTTCGACGATGCCGCCGGCGCCCAACTCGTAGAGATACGCGAGAACAAGATCCACAATGGCCTCGGTCACCGGAACGGCGACCGACATCCAATCGCACGAGTTATTCATTTTTCTCCATACACTATTGCGGTGATGACCCGGCCCACTTTTTCCAGACTCTGTTTCGAGCAGTTGTCCGGGATATCCTGCAGGGTGTGCCAGTACGGATAGTCAAAGTCAATGATATCGATGCAGGGAATGCCGGCGGCCAGGAGCGGCACATGATCATCATACACGGCATAACCTTCCTGGGCGATAAATTCACTGACGCCGAGCAGGCGCGCCTGCTGCCAGACCTTGTGCACGATCTGAGGGGCATACTGCAGCGAATGCGCTTCATAAAAAATCTGCAGATCTTTGTCGCCGATCATATCCAGCAGAATGGCAAAGCGGGGATGTAACCGGCTGCCCCAGTCGCGGGCGAACGCCGCGGAGCCGCGGGCATAGCTATCCGGCGTATGGCTTTCGCCGCTGTCTTCGCCGTCAAAGAGCACCAGATCGACGCCAAGGGCCGGCTTGTGCGCATGCAGCAGCCGGGCCAATTCCAGCAACACCGCCACTCCGGAGGCGCCGTCGTTGGCGCCGAGGATCGGCGTCTGCCGGTTCTGCGGTGAGGGATCCATATCCGCCCAGGGGCGGGTGTCCCAATGCGCGCACAGCAGCAGGCGCTGCTCTTTTTGCGGCTGAAACCGGGCGATGATATTGGTCGCTGCCACTGTGCGCCGCGGCCGGCCGAACTCGAGAGCGAACGAATGCGGCAGCGTCTCATCGGCGTACGTCTGCAGAGTGCGCATTAAATAGTCCCTGCACTTCCGCCATCCTGCAGCGCCCGGTGCGCGCGGGCCGAAATCACACTGCCGCTGCAGCTGAGCAAAGGCCTTGTCCCCGTCAAAGACCAGGTGACGCGCCGGCGACTGGCAATGGAGCGCGCCGGCCAACAGGTAGAACAAACAAAAGGCGAATCGCATTAAAATCTCCCGACATAACGGTACCGGCAAGGATCCGGAAAAGCCCGGTCCAATCCCGGCCTTTTCCCGCATCAACCGCCGCGAATGGAGATGCTGGCGCTGATGCCGAACTCTTTGTAGGAGGTGTCGCCGAGCAATTTATGGTGATTATTGCCCAGCTCGATGTAGGCGCCGCCGCGGACGCGGTCGCTGAAGCTGTAGTTGAGATTGGGCTTGAAAAACCATTTGCTGGTCTCATTGGTCACTTCGTAATTGCCCTCACCCAACCGCTTCATGGTCACATCGCTGCCGATGCTCATGGTGATGGCGAGATCCATGTTGTTTTTCAGCTGCATGTTCTTAAACGGCCAGATCGGGATCGGGATGCGAAAATCGCTCTTCTTGGCGTAATTGGCGGTGAGCGAAAAATCGGATTTCTCGGTCCGTGTGGCGCCTTCCCCTGAGCTCTTGGTCAACGAGACCATGGACGAAGAGTTGTAGCGCAGAGAGACGGTCATGCCGTTCTTGAAGGAGAGGCTAAAGCCCACCAGCGGAGCAAACTTGGAATCACGATCATCCCGGGTGACCACCTCTTTATTTTTCTCCACATTGAACGTTTGCGCGAACTGGCCGTTATAATTGTGATCCAGGCTCACGCGCTGAACAAAACGGTTGAGCAGCGGCAATTTTTCCAGGCTGGAGATTCGGATCGACCATTCCGGGAACGGCATGTCCAGGTCCTCGTACACCAATCGGCTTTGCGAGCGCTGACCGGTGGTGGTGGTGCTGCTGTTCAACGAATAGGTGTCATTGAACTTGAACTGAATTTTGATATCGCGCGAAAGCCCGAACCCCGAAGACAGACTCAAATTATTATTGACGCTGTTGCTGTTGCGATTGACCGAACTGCTGGCGCCGCTCTGAAACGGCACTCCGGTCGAATCGCTCAAACCGAGTTGATAGCGCCAGCCGGGCATGCGGCTCAGTCCGTACTCGGCCATGTTGTCCCGTTTTCCATAATTGATGCTCATGGGTTCAAAGACTTCAAAGAGCTTGCCCACCATGCCCATGACCGTGAACGGCTGATCGGGCTGTGTTTTTTTGCCCTGGCCGGCCTTGGCCTGTTTCTCCAGTGCGGCCTTGGCGCTCACCTTCGAGTTGGGCAGAGTGCCGGTTTTAGCCAGGGTGGTAGAGTCAGAAATCGCCCGGTTCAGTTGCGCCGAATCAGCCGCAACCTGCTCAAACAGCTTATCCAGATTCTCGCGCAATCCGACCAGTTTGACGACCAATTTCTGTTCACGCCGGATCTGCTCCAAGGATTTGACCCTTCCGGTGGCCTGCAGCTGTACGGAATCGCCCATCACCGTCTGCAGTTCGGTGAGATCCACCCGCTGGTTTTTGTTCCTTCTTTTCTCCAGGTTCTTGCGGATCGCGAGCAGGCGTTCGCGGATCTTTTTCTCTTTTTTAATCTGCGCCGACGTTTTGACCCGACCGGTGACCGCCAGATAGGCCGAGTCATCCAGGGCGGCTTTCAATTTGGCGGAATCCAGTTTGGCGCCTCTGGCCGCTCTGGCGGCCAACTCGGCTCGCAGCTTGCTCAACAGCTCGGTCAGTTTGCGCTCCTGTTGGATCCGCTCCGGTGTTTTCAGTTCTTTGCCGGCCCAGAGCAACGAATCCTTCACCGCGGCGCGGTATTTCGTGGAATCGACGGCGCCGCCTTTTTCGATCTGTTTGGCCAGTTCTTTGCGCGCCGCAGCGAGCCGTGCGAGGATGCGCTTTTCCTGCTTGATCTGATCCGGCGGAACTAATCCTTTGGTCTGCCGCTGAATCGAATCCGCGATCGCCTGGCGCAGCCGCTTTTCGGTGAGTGCGATGTCGCGGTTGCGCATGGAAATTTTTCTGCGCGCCTCAGAGAGACGTTCGGCCGATTCTTTATCCATCTTGAACTGCTCCGGAGTTTTGATGCCCCAGGATTGCAGGAGGATCGAGTCGGCCAGCGCCAGTTTATAGGCACTGGAATCCGCGCTGCCTTTCTTTTTGATCTGCCTGTCCATGTCCCGGCGCAGCTCGGCCAGACGGCCGGCGGCTTTCTCCTCCAGCTTGTACTGCGCCGCCAGTTTCATTTTTCCCGTGGTCTTGAGCGCGAGCGAATCCGCCAACGCCTTTTTGAGTGCGGTCGAATCGACGACGACGCCCTTTTTCGCCGCTTTGGCGATCTGTTCGCGCGCCCGATCCAGGCGGGACTGCAGTTCCTTCTCCAACTGGATCCGTTCCGGCGATTTGATCTCCATGGCCATCAGCTGGACGGAATCCGCCTGTGCGGCGCGAAAATCGGTGGAATCGACCGGCACCCCTTTGTCGCGTTTTTCCAGCAGCTCTTTGCGCAGCCGGGACAGCCGCTCGAGCACTTGCTTCTCCCGCTTGAGCCATTCCTTGCCGCGGGCCTGTTTCTCTTTTTTAAGCTGTTCGGCTCTCTCTTTTGCCGCCCTGGCCTGCTGTTCCTTTTCCCGTTTCTCCCGGATCAGTTTATCTTTTGCTTCCTGTTCCTTCTGCTGCTGATCCCTTTTGAGCTCCTCATCGGTTTTGAAGACGCCCTGGGTCTTGAACAACACCGAGTCGGCCAGCGCCTGTTTCAGCGCGGTAGAATCCGCCTTGGAATCCTTGCTCACCGCTTTCGCCAAAGCCATGCGTGCGCGGGTGATCCGCTCCGCCACTTTTTGTTCCTGCTCGCGAAGCAGTTTCTCGCGCTTGGCCTGTTCCTTGGCATCGGCGCCCTCTTTCTCCTGACCGGCAGCACCGGCGGAGGGAGCAGAGGGCCGCTCAGCGCCCGCGGCGTCGCGCGGCCGTCCTCGCGCAGGCTGAGGCTTTCCCTGCTGGCCGGCAGAACCGCCGGGGCGCGGCCGTTGCGACGGCCCCGGCCTGCCGACGCCGCCGCCGGGACGGTACAGGCTTTTAAACAGACCCGCCAGATCAAAGCTGCCGGACAGGTTGTAGGTTTTACCCATGGAGACGTCGCGAAGCCTCTGCTGGCGGTTAAAGCCGTAGCGGAAATTTGAAGAGTACGAGCCGTTGGTGGTCAGCCAGCTAAAGATTTTTGGATTATAGCGCAGAGATACATTTTGCGTCATGTTGGTCAGAATGCCGAGACGGCCCTGATTGAGCATCATGCGCAGCGAATCGCTGGGGATGTCCTGCAGATCGTTGATATGGCTCCGGCTGAGGTCCAGCGACAAACTCTCGAACAGCTTGACCTGCGAGCTGAGGCTCGAGTTGAAACTGTAGGTGTTGTTGTCGGTGAACAATTTGGTCCGCGTCAACTGCTCGCTCAGAGTGCGCGTGCCGGAAATTTTGGCGTTGAAATTCGTCGGCGTATAGAACAGCTTCATCTCCGAGAATCGCAACAGAAGCGGGGACTGGCCGAGGAACTTGAATGGACGGAAATAGTTGTTCGACCCAAAGGTCACGCCCCAGTCGAGGTTGCCGGACTGCGACAGGTTCGAGGTGTGTTTCATCGTCGAGCTGCTGCCCTTGGCCTCAGACTGGGAATAGTTGGCGCGCAGCCCGGACAAAATATTCTTGACGATGAAGTGGTTGGAGCGCGAGTTGATGCCAAAGGAGACGGTGAATCCCTTCTTTTCGTTCATCGTCCGTATCTGCTCGAGAATGGAATCCGGCAACGCGGTGGTCACCTCGACGTCGGTACCGGGCTTGTATTTGGGCGTCGCCTCGTTGC
>JAKJDB010000080.1 GCA_022706175.1 Candidatus Zhuqueibacterota bacterium
GTCACCACGCCGGTCACGGCTGCGGCGGCGGCAGTCCACGGACTGGCCAGCAGGGTGCGGCCGCCCTTGCCCTGGCGGCCCTCAAAGTTGCGATTGCTGGTGCTGACGCAATATTGGCCGGGCTGCAGTTGATCGCCGTTCATGGCGATGCACATGCTGCAGCCGGATTCCCGCCACTCGGCGCCTGCCTGAAGAAAAATCCGGTCCAACCCTTCTGCCTCAGCCTGCCGTTTAATCGCTTGCGATCCCGGCACGATCAACGCGCGCACGCCGGGAGCCACCCGGCGTCCTTGCATCAGCTGCGCTGCGCTGCGCAAATCTGAAATCCGCCCATTCGTGCAGCTGCCGATAAACACCACATCGATGGGATGGCCCAGCAATCTCTGTTTTGGTTTCAATCCCATATAGACCAGCGCCTTGGTCAGGCTTTGCTTTTCATCCGTCAGGCCGCTGTCTGCGGGATCCGGGATCAGGCCGTCGATGGCCATCGCCATGCCGGGATGGGTGCCGAAGGTGATCATGGGCGCCAGCTCTGCGCTCCGGATCGTGACTTGCCGGTCGAAAACCGCGTCCGGGTCAGAGGGCAGCCGTTGCCATTCCAGCAGCGCTTTTTCCCATTGTCTTGCCTTGGGGGCAAAAGGCTTGTCCGCCAGATACTGAAAGGTGGTGTCGTCCGGCGCTATCATGCCGGCGCGGGCGCCCGCCTCTATGCTCATGTTGCAGATCGTCATCCGGCTTTCCATGCTCAGTCCGGATATCGTGTCTCCAGCGTATTCGAGGACATGACCGGTGGCGCCGCCGACGCCGATGCGGCTGATCAGGGCCAGAATGATATCTTTGGCGCAGACCCCTTTTGCCAACGAGCCGTTGATCTCCACTTTCATGGTTTTGGCTTTGGTCTGCAACAGCGTTTGGGTGGCGAGAACATGCTCCACTTCACTGGTGCCGATGCCAAAGGCCAACGCTCCGAACGCTCCATGCGTGGCGGTATGGCTGTCGCCGCAGACGATGGTCATACCGGGCTGGGTGAACCCCAGTTCCGGGCCGATGACATGGACGACGCCGCGGCGATCCGCATGCAATGGAACGCCGAACTCGTAACAATTGCGCTCCAGCTGTTGGATCTGTTTTGCCGCCTGAGCATCGGCGATGGGCTGGTCTGGATCCGTCGTGGGAATCGAATGATCGATGGTGGCCAGGGTTTGCATCGGTCTGCGCACGGTCAAGCCCTTTTCGCGCAGACCCTGAAACGCCTGCGGCGAAGTGACTTCATGGACCAGTTGGAAATCGATATAGAGCATGTCCGGTCCGCCCGGTTCGCTGTGCACGACATGACGGTCCCAGATTTTTTCAAAGAGTGTTTGCGATTTCATGGATTTGCCCTAAAGACTTTTTTTTAATGGCAGACGCTCGGACTCGAATGCTGGTGCGGGTGAAAACGCACCAGCTCTCAGGGCTATTGCAACACTGCGCCGCTGCTGGCCGAGGTGACCATGCGGATGTAGCGCCCCAGCCAGCCGGTTTTTATTTTCGCTTCAAAACTCGGCAGACTCTGCAGCCGTCGCTGGATCTCCTCCTGCGCAAGCCGCACATTCAGCGTGCGCTGGTGCAGATCGATCTCGATGATGTCGCCGTCGTGCAGGGCGGCGATGGGACCATGCGCGGCAGCCTCTGGGCTGACATGGCCGATGCAGGCGCCGCGCGTGCCGCCGGAGAATCTTCCATCGGTGATCAGCGCCACCGATTCGCCCAGGCCCATGCCCATGATCGCGGATGTGGGGGAGAGCATCTCGGGCATGCCCGGCCCCCCTTTGGGTCCCTCATAGCGGATGACCACCACCTCTCCGGCTTTGATGGCGTTTTTGGCGATGGCCTCCAGACATTGGTCCTGGCTGTCGAACACATGCGCCGGGCCGGAAAATTTCCACATGTGGGCCGCCACAGCGCCGGTTTTGATGACTGCGCCTTCGGGCGCTAAATTGCCGAACAGCAGCGCCAGTCCGCCGGTCTGGGCAAAGGGAGTGTCGATGCTGCGGATCACCTCGTGGTCGCGAATGGCCGCCTCCTTGATGGACTCGCCCAGGGTGGCGCCGGTCACGGTCAATTGATCCAGATGGAGCAGGCCCGGGATTTTAGTCAGTTCGTTCAGGATGGCGGGAATGCCGCCGCTGCGATCCACATCCTCGACGTGCACGGTGCGCAGAGCGGGCGAGACTTTGCACAGATAGGGCACACGATCCGCCAACCCGTTCAGGCTTTTCAAGTCAACGACTACGCCCGCCTCATGAGCCACCGCCAGTGTATGCAGGATGGTGTTGGTGGAGCCGCCCATGGCCAGGTCAAGAATCAGGGCGTTGGTAAAGCTCTTGCTCGTCATGATGTCGCGGGGTTTGATGTTTTTTTGCACCAGGTTCATGATGGTGCGACCGGCCGCGGCGATCAGCTGGTCGCGTTTTGGATCGATCGCCAGGATGGTGCCGTTGCCGGGCAAAGCCATGCCCAGGGCTTCCAGCAGGCAGTTCATACTGTTGGCGGTGAACATGCCGGCGCAACTGCCGCATCCGGGACAGCCGTTTTTCTCCAGCTCCTCCAGTTCGGCGTCGCTCATAGTGCCGGACTGGCGGCTGCCCACGGCCTCAAAGATGGTGATCAAATCGATCTTTTCGCCGTTCGCTTTCCGGCCTGCGGCCATGGGGCCTCCGGAAAGAAAGACTGTGGGGATGTTCAGCCGCGCTGCGGCCATCAGCATGCCGGGTACGATCTTATCGCAGTTGGGGATGCAAACCATGCCATCGAGACAATGGGCGGCGGCCACGGTTTCGACGGAATCGGCGATCAGCTCGCGGGAGGGCAGGCTGTAGCGCATGCCGATATGGCCCATGGCGATGCCGTCGTCCACACCAATGGTGTTGAATTCAAAAGGCACGCCTCCAGCCTCCCGGATCGCCTGTTTTACCTTGCGGCCGAACTCCTGCAGATGGACATGTCCTGGAATCAGATCGAGGTAAGAGTTGCAAACACCGATGAAGGGTTTGGCAAAATCTTCCTCCTTCACGCCGGTGGCGCGCAACAGGCTGCGATGAGGGGCTCGTTCAATACCTTTTTTAATAGAGTCTGATAACATGGCTTGATCCTGTAATAAAATAATGTGTGAATGGTAAGGGTTGATCGGGATCGTTTAATAAATAGGGCCGCGCAGACGCAGCGGCTGCGGGGAGCAGGGGATAGATAGGAGTAAAATGAGTATGGCGCTGATGCTGCGGTTCATGATTTTCCGCCAAAAAGTTTTGTCGCGAAATTAAAATGAGTTCAAATATAGTGAAAAAAAGATTGAAAACAAGCTTTTTTCACGCCACGCCGTGACCCCATGGGTTGAAAGAAAATTTTCCGGTCGGGCTCATTCGATCCGCAGCCGATAGAACTGCGCCCGATGGTCAGAGACCGACAGCGGCAGCACCTCGGCGGAGATCACGTGGATCTCCGGCGAGACGAAGACATGATCGATGCGCAAAAAATCGATGGCGAAACGGGCTAACGAAGGGGACAGGCTTCTGACCAGGCTGTAATGGCCGTAGGTGGCGCCTACGCCCCAGCCCGCCTCGCGGAAGCCGTTTTTCAGTGTGCCTTCAAAGAGCTCATAGACGCGGCTGCCCGGCGTGTCGTTGAAATCGCCGGCGAGGATGACCCGCCCTTGAATCCGGTGCAGCCGTTCCGCCAGCCGTTCGGCCTCGCGGTCGCGGCGCTGATAGGTCATTCTCGTGTCATGAATAAAGCTGGCCAGGGAGCGCTGACCGGCGATCAGTTCGATAAAGGCGTGGCCGCTGGGAAACAGATGGCAGTTGAGCAGATGGATTTTTTCCCCTTTGACTTCGATCACCGCCTGGTTCAGATTAAAATGGCCTTTCGCATATTCAGTGCCGATGTCGATGTTCTGGCGGCTGAGAAAGGGAAATTTGGACAGGATGGCGCCGCCGTTATAATTTTCTCGTGCGTCCGCCCAGATCTGATGTGGATGGCTGGCTGAGAAACGGCGGTTGAACAGCAGCCGGTCCTGTCCGGATATCTCTTGAATGAACACCAGATCCGGCTTCAGCCGGTCGATGAGTTCCAGCACCTGCCGCCGTTCCTCCAAACGGTGATTGATGCGGATATTGTAATCCAGCACCGACACCGTGTCCGGTTGGTCGCCGCCGAGCCTGGGCAGGAGCTGCTGACGATAGTGCAGCACCAGTCCGGCCAAAGCCAGAGTGAAGAAAAAAACGTTTGCCCGCACTCTGGGATTTTTTCGCAGCTGCAGACAGAACACGGCGAAATAGAGCGTCAGCAGGATGAACAAGACGCGGAAATAGTTCAACAAGTCCAGCACCGCCCATCCGGTCAGCGCCAGCAGCGCGATCGCCGGCAGCAACCGCGCGGTCCGGCCGGTCCAGCGGCGAAGATGAAAATAAAGGTAGGCGGGCAACGCCAGCGCAGGCGGAATCCACAGAGTGTCCTGCAGCAGGCCGGCGATCATCTGCGTGACCTGATGATCCGGAACAAACAGGTCCTGCACATGGCCCCAGACCCAGGCCTCGATGAAAAGCAGTGCCAGCCAGCCGAAAAACAAAAGAGAAGTGATCGCTTTGCGCAAGAAACCGTCCATCCGGATTCGTGAGGAGTCTTTTGAAAAAATTTACCATTTTATCGACAGATAAGAAAGCGTTATTTTTCTATTGACATTATGATTTTTTAGTGTATATTTAACCATATATTGGCAGATAATTTTCCTTTACAGGATGATGGACGCAAACACTCACATATCTTTTTTGCCGCACGTTGCCCGGGCTCCCCGGCCGCACGTGGTCGGCGTCCATCGCCGAAGGGAACTGGTTTCCATTCGAATTCGTGTGCGTCTCCTGTGCCTGCCTCTTATTCTTATTAACCTCTTGCATTCGATTCTTTTCTGAAAAAAGTGCAAGAGGACGCTCCCACACCCCTTTAAAATTTCCCAAACGTACCAAACATCGACTTGACGTCTCTCTTGCACCCAAAGGGTTTGTAATTTTTATCATTCGCCGAACAGGCGTAGTGTTTCACGTAGCAAAGGAAAAAATCTATGACCGGTGCACAAATGATCCTGCATGCCCTGGAGCAGGAGGGCGTGACCGCCGCTTTCGGATTTCCCGGCGGCATGATCATCGATGTTTTCGACAAACTGTATGACTCTCCCATTCCTTTTTACCTGACTCGTCATGAACAGGGAGCGGCGCATGCGGCGGATGGTTTTGCCCGTGCTTCCGGCCAGGTGGGCGTCTGCATGGCCACCTCCGGGCCGGGTGCCACCAACCTGGTGACCGGGTTGGCCACGGCCTACATGGATTCGATCCCTCTGGTGGCCATCACCGGCCAGGTGCCCAGCCATTTGATCGGCAATGACGCGTTCCAGGAATCGGATATGCTCGGCATCAGCCGCTCCATCACCAAACACAACTATCTGGTCAAGAATGTCGACGAACTTCCGGCGATTTTGAAATCCGCATTTTATATCGCCCGGACCGGTCGACCGGGGCCGGTGCTGGTGGATGTGCCCAAAGATATCCAGCAGGCTTCCACCGAGGCGCCCTATCCCAAGGAGGCGAGCGTGCGCGGCTATCGGCCCACGGTCAAGGGGCATCCACAACAGATTCAAAAGGCCGCCTCGTTGATCTCCAAAGCGAACCGGCCGGTCGTCTTCGCCGGCGGCGGGGTCATCTCCAGCGATGCGGCCGATGCGCTGGGCGCTCTGGCGCACAAGATCCAGGCGCCGGTCACCACGTCGTTCATGGGTCTGGGCGCTTTTCCTGAGACCGATGCGCTGGCCTTGAAAATGCTCGGCATGCATGGTACGGCCTACGCGAACTATGCGATTCAGGAATCGGATCTGCTCATCGCCGTGGGCGTTCGTTTCGATGACCGGGTCACCGGCGATGTGAGCAAATTTGCGCCCAAAGCCCGAATCATCCACATCGACATCGATCCCACCACCATCCACAAAAACGTTCAGGTGGCGGTGCCGGTGGTCGGCGATGTAAAGTCGGTCTTGCTGGATCTTGTGGATGAGCTAACGCCCAAGAACCATGACGCCTGGCTGCGTCAGATCAACGACTGGAAAGCGGCCCATCCGCTCGCCTATCGACAAAACGGATCGATCCTGCCGCAGGTGGTCATCGAAACCATTGCCGAGATCACAAACCATGAGGCCATCATCGCCACCGAAGTGGGCCAGCACCAGATGTGGACCGCCCAGTTTTACAATTTTACCAAGCCGCGCCGTTTTATCTCCTCCGGAGGCCTGGGCACCATGGGATTCGGTTTTCCGGCCGCCATCGGCGCGCAGGTCGCTCATCCGGACGCCATGGTCATCGACATCGCGGGAGACGGCAGCATTCAGATGAACATTCAGGAACTGGCGACCGTGGCCGCCTATCGTCTGCCGGTCAAAATCGTCATACTCAACAATCAATCGCTCGGCATGGTGCGTCAATGGCAGGCGATTTTTTATCACCGTCGTTTTTCCAACATCTGTTTGCGCAAAAACATCGATTGTCCGACGCACTGCGACGGCCAGGATGACTGTGACAAAGCCTATGTCCCCAATTACACCAAGCTGGCCGAGGCCTACGGCATACCCGGCTATTTCGCCGACCGGCCTGAACAGGTCCGGCCGACACTGGAGAAGGCGCTCAAGACGCCGGGCCCCGCGGTGGTGGAGTTCCGCATCGACAAGGAAGAAAACGTGTTTCCCATGGTGCCGTCAGGAAAAGCTTTGGATCAAATGCTGCGAGGGATCGCCTAATGCGACATATTATCAGTTTGGAAGTCGAAAATCAGAGCGGCGTTCTGGCGCGGATCGCCGGATTATTCAGCGCCCGCGGTTTCAACATCGATTGTTTGAGCGCCGCCTGGACCGAGGATGAGGACACCTCTAACATCACTCTAGTGGTCCGTGGCGACGACAGCGTCATCGAGCAGATCACCAAACAGCTCAACAAGTTGATCGACATCATCCGGGTGACCGATGTAACGGAGAACGATTACGTCGGTCGCGCCATGGTGCTGCTCAAGATCAATTGTCCGCCGACCCGGCGTCTGGAGGCTTCATCGATCGCCAACATCTTTCACGCCAAAGTAGTGGATATCAGCGCCAAGTCCATGATGCTGGAGCTGACCGGCCAGGAGGCCAAGATCGCGGCGTTCATCGAGACGCTGCGGCCTTTCGGCATCAAGGAGGTGGTGCGCAGCGCTACGATCGCCATGGTGCGGGACTCTAATTTTAAAAAATAACCATACCAATAAATAGTCCGCGGCGCTGTGCCGCGGACCAAGTTAGAAAGAGACGAGGAGGTTGTAATGAAAGTGTATTATGAACAGGATGCCGATCTGGCACTGATCAAGAACAAAAAAGTGGCGGTGATCGGCTACGGCAGCCAGGGCCATGCCCATGCGCTGAACTTGATTGAGAGCGGCGTGCAGGTGGTGGTGGGTCTGCATGCGGAGAGCGAACACCATGAGGTGGCGAAAAACGACGGGGTCAAGGTGTTGTCCACGTTTGACGCCTGCGCCTGGGCGGATCTGATCATGATCCTGGCGCCGGATCAGGTACAGGCGCAGATGTATGAAAAAGACGTCCGCCCCAATCTCAAGGCGGGCAAGGTGCTGGCCTTTGCCCACGGCTTTAACATCCATTATCATCAGATTCAACCTCCGGCCGATGTGGATGTGATCATGATCGCGCCCAAAAGCCCGGGCCATTTGGTGCGGCGCATGTACCGCGAAGGCCGCGGCGTGCCCAACCTGATCGCCATCTATCAGGATGCCTCGGGCAAAGCGCGCGAGATCGCGTTGGCTTATTCCAAGGCGCTCGGCGGCACCCGCGCCGGGGTTCTCGAGACCACGTTCAAAGAGGAGACCGAGACGGATCTGTTCGGCGAGCAGGCGGTGCTGTGCGGCGGAGTGACGGAGCTCATCCGCGCCGGTTTTCAGACTCTGGTCGATGCGGGCTATGCGCCCGAGATCGCCTATTTTGAATGCCTGCACGAGATGAAGCTGATCGTCGATTTGATCTATGAGGGCGGCCTGTCGCGCATGTACTATTCGGTCAGCGATACGGCCGAGTTCGGCGGATTGACGCGCGGCCCCATGGTGATCGGCGAGGAGAGCCGCAAGGCGATGAAAAAGATGCTGCAGGATATTCAGGACGGATCTTTTGCCACAGAGTGGATTCTGGAGAACAAAGCGGGGGCGCCCCGTTTTCAGGCGCTGCGCAATCAGATGCAGAACTCTCAGATCGAAAAGGTCGGCGCGGCTCTGCGCGGCATGATGGCGTGGATCAAAAAATAGGAGGTCCGGATGATGGACTCCAAGCGTATTTTTGTGTTCGACACCACCTTGCGCGACGGCGAGCAATCGCCGGGCGCCAGTCTGGGCGTGGCGGAAAAATTGGCCATCGCCTACCAGTTGGCCCGGCTCAAAGTGGATGCGATCGAAGCCGGATTTCCCGTCTCCTCGCAGGCGCAGTTCGACGGGGTGCAGCAGATTGCTGAAAACGTGCGCGGCGCCAAAATCGTCGCCCTTGCCCGCTGCATCGACAAGGACATCGATGCGGCCGGCGAGGCGCTGAAAAAGGCGGAACGGCCCTGCATTCATGTGTTTGTAGCCACTTCGAAAATTCATCTGGAAAAGAAATTCCGCAAGTCAGAGGACGAGGTTCTGGCCATGGCGCTGGCGGG
>JAKJDB010000842.1 GCA_022706175.1 Candidatus Zhuqueibacterota bacterium
GGCGGTTATAAACACCGTGCGCAGCATCCTCGACGATGAACTGCTGCACAGCCAACGGACCCCGCGGCCTGTTGCTGATTCCGCAATTTGCCGTGATGCGCGGCCCTCTGGTCCTGGCGCGCGATCAACGATGGGATTCGGGAGACGTGGATGAACCAGCCAAACCACAACAAGAGCAGGGCGCCTGGGTTCTGCATCCGATCACCACATTGCCGGGCTGCTGGTTCTCCTGCACCGCATCTTGCACGCTGGGGGATTTTCAGGACATGGAATTCGGCAGGCCGCGGAACCTCACCCTGGTGGATTACGCTTCGCGGGCAACACCTGGAGCCGGGAATCACGATTCCGGGTGTGGTGGCCATTGGCCCTGAATCCCATGGAACCGTGAAGCCCTTGCATCAGATAAACGTGTAGCTCAGACCGATGGCCAGCGATTCCTTCAGCTGGGTGCGCGGCGTGATGCGCTTCTCCTGAATCAGCTGCAGGTTCATGATGACCGTGACCCACTTGGACGCTTTGATGGTCAGAGTGTTGTTGTTGCGCACCGCCACCTCATCCAGCCGGCTGAACGGGTCGAACAATTCGATGGCTGAGGTGAACAGCATGTTCTCGGCCAGTTTGAGATCGATGTTGGTAACTGATTCGAGACCGCCCTGGACCAGAATCTTTTCAATTTTCGCGGTCTCGGGATTATCCGCATAATGGGGAAATTGCCGCGTCAGCACTTCGCGCAGGGCAACGCCCAAACGCGTCTTGATCCTCTGGTTCGGTTCATATCTCACGCCCATGGCCTGTGTGAGATAGCCGGGATCGAAAAAATCAGAGACCGCGTTGGACAAGCCGTTCGCATCATAGACATAGCCCCGGTCAAACTGGGTTTTTAAACTCGCCGCCATGTAGGGGTTCAACGTCGGGCTGGTTTTCCGTACCAGTACGCTCTCCAGCTCCAGGCGATCATCGGTCTTGCGCATGCCCTGGTCGCCCAGCTTGGTTCTGCCGTAGGCCGCCTTGAAGGTATTGGTCACATTCAGTTTATTTTTCTGATAATCCGATTTACCATCCAGCAGCGACGCCCAGGACAGGGCGTTCTCCCCTCCCTGCGCCCAGTTGGAAAAACTGACCTGATTGGTGGTCAACGCGCCCACTACGCTGTGCTTCCACGGACCGGCCGGCGCTGAATCCGGCGCAGCGTCCTGTGCGAAAAGCGAGCGGCTGATCAGCAAAAAACAAACGAACCCTTTTTTCATCCATCCTTCTCCATTCAGACATCCAATAAGCCCAACAAAAAATTGTTTGCTCTTCCGGTGCGCCCCGATACTCCTGCTCGTACCACCGCCGCAGAGACCGGGCATGCGGGCAGGGGCAAACAGTCTATATTCGGTCCCGATCGCGGCCGGGGGTGAAAAAAATCAACTGTGCAAACGCACATTCGATCAGGAGCGGCCGTACTTTTTTACGCCTTCCTGATAGATGTTGCCGCCATGGCAATCCTGCGCCACAATGGCGGGGAAATCCTCCACAATCAATTCTGCGATGGCCTCAGCGCCCAGCTCCGGATAAGCGATGACGGTGTTCTTTTTGATCGAGCGCGCGATCAACGCGGCTGCGCCGCCGACAGCGACCAGATAAACGCCCTTGTACTTTTTCAACGCCTCGGATACGCCGGCGCTCATCTCCCCCTTGCCGATCATGCCTCTGGAGCCGTGCGCCAGCAGTTTAGGCGCATAGGGATTCATGCGGCCCGAAGTGGTGGGTCCGGCGGAGCCGATGGGCTTTCC
>JAKJDB010000843.1 GCA_022706175.1 Candidatus Zhuqueibacterota bacterium
CACCTCCGGTTGGGGCATGGCGTGGACGGGCGATCAGGGCGGCATCGTCCGGGGGGCTAACTGGAGCAGGCCAGGTTTCAACCAGGACGACGATCATCCCGCCGTCATGGTGAGTTGGAACGACGCCGTGGCATTCTGCCGCTACACCGGCACCAGACTGCCCACAGAGGCGGAATGGGAGTACGCCGCACGCAACGGCAAACAGAACACCCTCTATCCAAGCGGCGATTCGTTGACCATCAGGGACGCTAATTTTCTCGTAACCTCTTCGGTCGATCCGTATCCCTTTACCAGTTCCGTGGGCACATTCAAAGCCAATGTTTTTGGTCTGGTCGACATGGCCGGAAATGTATCAGAATGGTGCTCGGACTGGTATGATCCGACGTATTATGAGGAGAAGGATTCGAGCAATCCCCGAGGACCCTCTCTGGGCCAGTATCGGGTCCTGCGGGGTGGTTCTTTTATGGACAATCGGGATTTTTGCCGCAGCGTGGAACGAAATGCCGGCCTTGCCGATGACCGGGTTTTTTCCGTCGGCTTTCGCGTCGCCCTGCCCTGAGCGGACGGCGCCAATGCCGTCCACAGAACAACCAGCCACGCCGGTCTGCGTTGGTAAGAGTCTCTTCCAGCCTTTTGGTTTTCCTCGGGCAGAGGTTTTCTCCAGGGCTGAACATGTCCGCTCGCCGGACAGCTTGGACCAGCGGTCGTCATTTTTTACTCAGGAGGATCTATGAAAGTCCGGGAACATCAGCGGGAACCGCTGCGGCGTGATCTTTTGCTCGGTTTTATTCTGTTGTCCTTATTGATGGCCGTGATCAGCTTCAAGCTTATCAAGTTGCCGCTGTCCGTACCCATGGCAGCTCTCGGTTTTCTGGGCGTGCTGATTTTTATTTTCCCTTACATTCTCTCGATCAATCCCACCCTGCTCAAAGTGGTGCGC
This sequence comes from Candidatus Zhuqueibacterota bacterium, assembly GCA_022706175.1. The sequence continues at coordinate 941 of JAKJDB010000843.1, forward strand.
GGCTATATGGAGGAAACGTCGCGTCCGCTCTGGCCGTTGCCGGCCGTGCTGTTGCTGCTTTCCCAGTTGTATCTGTTGGCCGCAGGCCTTTTCACCCTCAAGCTTTTTTTTATTGCCGCCGGTTATTGTCTTCTGCCGGTGCTGCTGATCGCTGCAGCAAAAAAGAAAAGTCCGTCCTTTAATCTCTATGACGCGTTGACGGTTCTCTGCCTGTGGTTGCCTATTGAATTCGGCTGTTTGTCCGCCGCCTCGTTGCCGCCGCAGCACGGTCTGATCGGAGTGTACCAGCTGGCGGGATTGGTGCTGTTGATCTATTTCTTTTTCATCGTGCGCGAGCTGCCCCCGGCCGGCCTTACCTTTCGTCTGAAATCCAAAGAGATACAACTCTCTATTCAAAGCTGCCTGGTGTTTTTTATCGCCGCGCTGATTCTCGGCCTGCCCAGCGGATTCATCAGGCTGTCCCATTCGCTCCCCGGCGTGACCGCCATGGCCGGCACGCTGCTGACCATCGCTTTTTTCATCGCCCTGCCGGAGGAGATCCTTTTCCGCGGCGTGATTCAGAATGCTTTAGAACAAAAATGGGCGCATCAGGCCAACGGCTCCAACAAAGCGCTGGTCGCTGCATCGCTGCTCTTCGGCCTGGCGCACGCCAATAATTACAATGCGCCGTTTCTGGATTGGAGCCTCGGCAGCCTGGGCGTGTGGCATTTTCCCTGGGTGTATGTCCTGCTCGCGGCGCTGGCGGGTGTGGCTTATGGTTGGGTGTTTCAAAAGACCCGTAAGGTGACCGCAGCGGCGCTGACCCATCTGCTGGTGGATGGGACCTGGGCTCTGTTTT
>JAKJDB010000081.1 GCA_022706175.1 Candidatus Zhuqueibacterota bacterium
GCAGCGCGTTTCTTTATCTGGAATTCAGCAAGCCGTTCTTTCGCCGGGGAACATGGAAGGAAAGCAGCATCGATTCGAACGCGCTCCGCCAGGCCGGCAACCGCATCGGCGCTTTCGCCTCCTATCGAACCGCCGCGCATGAACAGATACTGGCGCGCATCGGTTTCTCGAATCAAAGCCGGGATCAGGCGGCACTCCGATTAAAACAAGAGATTCCGGAATGGAATTTCGAGGCGGTGCGTGAGGCGGCCAGACGCGCTTGGAACCGGTCGCTGCAAACCGTCACCGTACAAGGCGGCACGGAAAAGGAACGGATCAAATTTTTCACCGCCCTCTATCGGGTGAACGGAGGCGAAGGGCTTTGGCGGGCCATGGGCCTCGATGAAGAGGAGCAGAAGGGGCGAGCGACCGCTTACGCGGCGCGGTCGGGTGAACAGGTGGTCCCCAGCCATCACACCATCCGCGCCATGTTCATGCATCAGAACATCGGCTTTATCGCCTCAGCCTATTTACGAGGCCTGCGTGGTTTTGATGTGGAACGTGCGTATGCCAACATGAAGATGGAATTCATGGAATGCAGCAAGATTCCCTGGCGCGTAGGTCCGCCGACAGAGCTGGATTTTTTTTATTTGAACCACGGCTTCTTTCCCGCCCTCCCGATCGGCCGGAAAGAGTGGGTGCCCCAGGTCGACGTCTTTGAGAAAAGACAGTCCGTGACCGTTACCCTGCAGGCTGCCTATGAGAGCTGGTGCCTGGCGCAGATGGCCAGGGAACTGGGCAAAGATGAGGAGTGTGCCTACTTTTCAGAACATGCACGGGATTATCAAAAGGTTTACCGTTCTGAATTGGGATTCATGGCGCCCAGAACCGTGGACGGCCGCTGGGTCGCGCCGTTTGATCCCAAGTGGTCGGGCGGACTGGGCGGCAGAGACTATTTCGCCGAGAACAACAGCTGGTCCTATACCTGGTATGTGCCGCACGATGTTCAGGGCTTGATCGATCTCATGGGCGGACGGGAAAACTTTATCAAACGCTTGGATGCGTTGTTTGTAGAACAGTATGACAAACCGGACGGCAAGTTTCGCTTTCTTGCGCAATTTCCCGATGAGACCGGTCTGATCGGGCAGTATTCTCACGGCAACGAGTTCACCCGGCATATTCCTTACCTGTACAACTATGCCGGCGCACCCTGGAAAGCACAGCGGCGAATCCGGCAGATCATGGATGTCTGGTATGGCGTCGGGCCGTTAGGCCTCTGCGGGGACGAAGACAGCGGACTCATGTCCCAATGGTTTGTTTTCGCGGCGATTGGCCTTTCGCCGGCCAATCTGGTGTGTCCCAATTATCCGGTCTGGCTGATCTCCAGCCCGATCTTTAAACGAACGGTTCTCAAACTGCCCGGTGGCGGGAGTTTTACGATTCGCGCAGAAAACAGCTCGGCACAGAACAAATACATTCAATCGGCAAAGCTCAATGGAATGTCATGGGATAAACCCTGGTTTGACCATTCGCACTTGCGCCAGGGCGGCTCGCTGGAGCTGGTGATGGGCGCGAAACCCAACCGGCAGTGGGGCAGCGCGCCCGAGTCGGCGCCGCCGTCCTTTTCCTCGCTGCAGCGGTCTATTGGAAAGGACCAAGAATGAAAGCATGGTTTCAAGTCGCTGTCTGCTTTTTATCCTCGGCGTCCCTGCTCGAAGCGGCGGATCTGCAGTGCCTCTCTTTCAATCATCCGGGCCTGACAGTGGAGCTCGGCGTTGGACTGTGGGCCTGGCCGCTGCCCATGGACTGGGATGAGGACGGCGATCTCGACCTGGTCGTAAACTATAACGATACGCCCAACCGGGCCATCTATTTTTTTGAAAATCCTTCCGGCCGCGTCAAACTTCCGGTGTTCAAGCCGCCGGTCAAGGTGGGTGGTTCGTACAACAACATTCAGATCTCCTACGTCGACGGTCGACCGCGCGTGCTGATTCCAGAGAAGGAGCTGATTGATTTCAAAACGAATCAGTTCAGCCAAACTAAACCGATTTATTCCGGCAAAGCGATTCATGCCACCCGTGGACGCATTCGCACCAATCAGTGGAAGTATTGCGATTACGACGGCGACGGCAAGCAGGACCTGATCGTCGGCGTTGACGACTGGAGCGAATACGGGTGGGACGAGGGTTATGATGACGCCGGCCGCTGGAAAATGGGGCCGGGCCGGGGTTTCGTCTACTGGCTGCGGAACTTGGCGAGCGACGCCCATCCCCGCTATGCGAATGCGCAGAAAATCGAGGCGGATGGCAAAGCGGTTGAAGTGTACGCCATGCCTTCGCCTAATTTCGCTGATTTTGATTTAGACGGCGATCTGGATTTGATCTGCGGTGAATTCATGGATCGTCTGACCTATTTCGAAAACATCGGCACCCGGACCGAACCCCGCTATGGCACGGCGAGATTTCTGCGCACGCAGAACCGGATTCTGGCGCTGGATGGCTGCATGATCGTCCCTGTGGCCATCGATTGGGATCAAGACGGCGATGTCGATCTGGTGGTCGGCGCTGAAGACGGCACCGTGGCTCTGGTGGAGAACAGCGGCCGGATCGTGGACGGCATGCCGGAATTTCTCGCAGCGCAGCCGTTTCAGCAGCAGGCCCAGGATCTGCGCTGGGGCGTTCTGGTCACTCCCTTTAGTTATGATTGGGATGATGACGGCGACGAGGATCTTATCTGCGGCAACGCCTCCGGCTATATCGGTTTTATCGAGAACCTCGATGGCGGTGATCCTCCGCGCTGGGCGAGGCCGCAGTATCTGCGAGCGGACGGCGAGGTCATTCGCATTCTGGCCGGCTGCAACGGCTCGATTCAGGGGCCCTGCGAAGCGAAATGGGGATACACCACCCTGAGCGTGGCTGATTGGGACAACGATGGATTACAGGATATTCTGGTCAACTCTATTTGGGGCCGGGTCATCTGGTATCGCAATATCGGCAGCCGTTCACAGCCGCGGCTGGCAGGCGCTCAACCGGTTCTGGTCGATTGGGAGGGCGCGACGCCAAAACCGGAATGGGTGTGGTGGAAGCCCAATGACCGTGAGTTGGTCAGCCAATGGCGGACCACGCCGCTGGCTGTGGATTATAATCGCGACGGGCTGCAGGATCTGGTGATGTTGGATCATGAAGGCTATCTGGCTTTTTATGAGCGAACCAAAGGCGCTGACGGGCTGCTGCGCCTTTTACCGGGAAAACGCCTTTTTGCCACCGATGATCCGGCGGTATTGGATTCTTTGCATAAACCGCAGGCACTGAGTGACGTGCGATTGCGGCTCAATAATTTAAAGAACGGCAAAAGCGGCCGGCGGAAAATTGGCATGGCGGACTGGAACGGCGACGGTCGCATGGACCTGCTGATCAACAGCGTGAACATATCGCTGATGGAAAACCGCGGCCAGCGGGACGGGTTGACGCTGTTGCACGACGCCGGGCCGCTGGCGGAAATGAAACTGGCCGGACACAGCACCAGCCCGGCTGTCGTGGACTGGAATAAAGACGGCATCAAAGATTTACTCATCGGCGCAGAGGACGGCCGGTTCTATTACCTGCGCAATCCGCGAGGCCGGCAATAGGTGAATCATTCGCTGCGGCGTGTGGCTTGAGAGTGCATCCGTTCTTTTTTGGAGGTCTTGTGAAAAGACGCCGTTTTCTGCAATCAGCGCTCGCCTCGTCGTTCGCTTTTGCACCATGGTCCGGAACGGATGCAAGGCCGCAGACCGGCCGTTCCACAGACTGGTCGAGACGCATTCCGTTGCGCTATCAGGCGGATGTGGCGGTGATCGGCGGCGGAATCGCCGGCGTGACCGCAGCCTGCAGCGCCGCGCGATCGGGCGCTTCGGTGATCTTAGTGGAGCGGTTCAGCGTAACCGGCGGCAATCTGACCAGCGGAGGGGTGGCGTCGTTTTGCGGCGAGACCGCCGGACAGGGCATGGTCTTTGACGAGATGATCGCGGATCTGGAAAAATTCGCCGCCATCGCCCCCTATCGACCCTATCCGGATCTGGAGGCGCGCGTATTCGATCATTCGATTTTCGCCGTTCTGTTGCAGGAAATGCTGCTGCGCTACAAAGTGAAACTGCTGCTGCACACCCAATTCGTCGATGCCATCAACCGAAAGGGCCGGATCGCTGATTGTATTGTGTGCGGGCCCTCCGGCCCGGAGGGCTTGCACGCCGAGCAGTATATCGACTGCACCGGCGAAGCCGCGCTGGTGCACGCAGCCGGTTTGGCGACCATGAAGGGCCGGCCTGAGGACGGGCTGCAGCTGCCCATGTCGATGATGTTTTTTGTCCGCCATGTGGCGCCGGAGCTCGCCGCCCCGCAAGCGCCGGAGGGCTGGTTTGATGCCATCCGCAAGGTGGACGAGCTGCCCATGACCAGCCTGTGGCCCAATGGGCCGGGCAGCAACGCGCTCAAGATAAAAATTCCCGGATTCGATGCTTCCGACACCGAGAGCATGACCGCAGCGGAGATTCAAGGCCGGCGGCGCATGATGCAGGTGCTGGACTATTACCAACGGATCGAGAAAAAACCCTGGCGGCTGGAGTATTGCTCGCCGCGCATCGGCATTCGCGAAGGACGGAGAGCGGTGGGCGACTATGTGCTTACTGTCGACGATCTGCGGGCGGGAAGAAAATTCAGCGACGCGATCGCGGTCGGCGTGTTTTATCTGGATGGTCATAAACCGGATGACGACAAGCGGACCTATCTTCTGCCTCCCGATCAGCTCGCCGTGCCGCCGTATCAGATACCGTTCCGCTGTCTGCTGGTGCAGCGGGCAAAAAACCTGCAGGCCGCCGGACGCTGTTTCTCCGCCCAGCAACTGGCGCTGTCTTCCGCGCGCGTCTCCACCACCTGCGCCATGATGGGGCAAGCCGCCGGCATCGCCGCGGGCCTGGCGGTGGAAAAGCGGTGCGACCCGCGCGATCTGGATCCTGTGCACGTACGATCGATCGTTGAGCGGCGAGGGGCGGTTCTGACCTAGCTCTCCTTCATGATAAAAAACGGACAAGGATGAACGGCGGAAGAAGGGTCTGCTGCGGCAATTTCTGGATCTGTCCGAAGGCGTCGATGATCCTTATATTCGCCGTGCGCGCTCGCCGGCGGACACGATGAATATTTTTTTGCTGCTGGGATTCCTGGAAAGGGAGGGATCCCATCTGTGCAACACAACTGTTTTCATCGATGCACACGGAGATCTGACCGGGCGCTATCAAAAAAGATTCGCCAACCGCCGGCCTGCTCTCTATAAAGAACCGTACGCACCACAAGCCCCGGCCGAAACCGGATGAAAGAGGGGTTGACCATGTCCATGAACAGGTGGTATGTTTTCATCGGTCTCCTGGTTTGCGGCAGCGTATTTTCCCAAACCGGGATCACCGGCACTGTCTATCTGGACGCTAACCGCAACGCGAGCCGGGATCCTGATGAATCCGCACTTCCCGGCGTCTGCGTCTCCAACGGTTGCGAGGTTGTGCGCACGGATGCGAATGGACGCTGGCGATTGCCGCTGCGAAACGACAGCCTGATCTTTGTGATCAAACCCTCGGGCTACTGCGTTCCGCTGAACGAGGACAAGCTGCCGCAGCACTCCGCCTGGCCGGCTGCCCGCTCATATCGGCACAGGGGCCGCCCGATCGATTTTCCGCTTCGGCCGGCGACGGAGGATTCGGCTTTCACCGTCCTGCTGTTCGGCGATCCACAGGCCAGAGGCATGCGCGAGGTGCACTTTGTCACCCGGGATGTGGTGCAAGAGTGCATCGGCACGAAGGCGGCCTTTGGCGTTTGTCTCGGCGATCTGGTGGCCGACGATCCTTCGCTGTTCGGCGAACTGAGCCGGCGCTTTGGCCAAATCGGCTTTCCCATGTATTACACCTTTGGCAACCATGATCATGACCGCGACGCCGCTGACAACCGGCAGAGCGATCGAACCTTTCGACGCTTCTTTGGACCCAGCACATTCGCATTCGAGTACGGGGAGGCGGTCTTTATCGTTTTTAAAAATGTGTTCTACAAACCGGAGGGCGGCTATGGGGCGCATCTCCTGGAGGAGCAGCTTGCCTTTGTCGCGAGTTATCTTTCCGCTGTGCCGCGGGACAAACTGGTGGTGCTGTTTATGCACATTCCCATCATCGCCATGGACAATGTTCAAAGCCTGTTCAAGTTGTTGCAGGATCGACCCCATACGCTGTCCGTATCCGCTCATACTCATGAGCTGGCCAATCTGTTCGTTGATGAAAAATGGGGGTGGCATGGCGCCGAGCCCCATCACCATTTCATCAACGGAACCGTATGCGGCAGTTGGTGGTGCGGCCTGCAGGATGAACTTGGCATTCCTCATGCGGTGATGAACGACGGGTCACCCAACGGCTATGCTTTTTTAACCATCGACGGCCGGCGTTACACCATTCGCTACAAGGCGGCGAGAAAACCGGTCGAGTATCAGATGAACATCTATCTGGCCGATGAGATGCTGTGCAGCGAGGCCGATACAACCCAGGTGCTGGTCAATGTCTTTGCCGGCTCCAGCCGGTCAACGGTGGAGATGCAGTGTGATCATCAGACGGACTGGCAGCAACTGACGCCGGTGGCGGCGAGAGATCCGGAGTGCCTGCGCATGCATCAGCTCAATGTGATATTGGAGCAACCGTTCAACGGCCGGCCGTTGGAAGAGGTGCTTGGGTGGAAAATGGATCCGCCGAGCCTGTCGCGGCATATGTGGTCAGGCCCGCTGCCCTGTGGGCTATCGCCCGGCGTCCATACGGTCACGGTTCGCACTACGGATATGTTCGGTCAGCTCTGGACCGGTCATCGCATCTTTAGCGTGCGTCCCTGACTGGGTGCTTTCGATTATGAATTACGGATCATTACAACCGAGAGGAAGTCATGTTCGATCAACAGGAGTTTTCACGGCGCCGTTTCGTTTCGCTGGGCGCAGCGGCCGCAGTCACTTCCATGGCGGCGAGCGCTGCCGGCGCTGATCCTTTCCGCGGCCGCGAGACGGACAGCGCCATGCTCAATGTGCTGGCGTTCGGCGCCAGGAGGGACGGCGTCAGCGACGACACCGCTGCGATTCAAAAGGCATTGAATGAGGCAAGCAAGACCAACGGTTCGGTGTTTCTGCCTGAAGGTGTTTACCGCTGCTCGGAATTGCAGGTGCCGGCGGGCGTCGGCATGCATGGCTTGCCCACATCCAGTTACAGCCGGGGCATGGGCACGGTTCTCAAACTGACAAACGGAGACGCCCGCTGCCTGATCAATCTGACCGGCGCATACGGCGCTTATCTTTTCGGTCTTTGTCTGCACGGCGGCGATTTGCCGGGAGGGGCGCATGGTATTCTGGTTGACAAACCGGATTACGGGACCCAGGAGGATACGCCGAGGATCGACGGGTGCCGGGTGGAGCATTTCACCGGCGACGGCATCCGCCTGGAACGCATCTGGTGCTTTTGCGTGCGTCACAGTCACGCGTTCCTCAACAAGGGGTGCGGCCTGCGTATCCGCGGTTGGGACGGCTTTATTCTCGACAACTGGTTTTCAGGCAATGGTAAGGCGGGTTTTGCCGCTTATGACGAGAACGCCTCCAACACACTTACCGGCAACCGCATCGAATGGAACCGTGAAGGCGGAATCGTCATTCGCGGTGGAAACCACTATAATATCACCGGCAATTACATAGATCGGTCCGGACGCGTCGGCATCGCTGTGCTGCCGCGTGACGGCGACAAAGGCAGCCATACGCTGGCTGTCACCGGCAATGTGATCTATCGCAGCGGCAAACCGGACTGGGGGCGGGACGATGCGTTCGACAGCGCCCATGTCCGCTTCGAGTCGGTGCAAGGCCTGGCCTTTACCGGCAATGCCATGAATTCAGGCAGAGATGACGGCGGCAAGGGGGAGTATTCCCCCGAGTACGGCATGGTCGTTAAAAATTTGGCCCACTCGGTCATCAAGGACAATGTGCTGTTCAACGGCGCGCTCAAGCAGCTGGTTTTGGATCAGGGCGGCCATGGACCGGAGGTGATTATCAAGGATAATGTGGGTTCATTGAGAAACGGGCTGTGACATGACTTGGATTAACCGCAACGCTTTAGTGTTGAGGGGGATCATCGTTGCATGGCTCGGTCTCTCGGATTGCGGGCAAGGGGCTGCCTCGATCAAAGTGACGGCGCTGTTCTGCGATCACATGACGGATCCCATCGCCATCGATCATCGCACTCCCAGTCTGCGCTGGAAAATCGCCGGCGATCAGCGCGGTGCGCGGCAGAGCGCTTTTCATGTTCTGGTCAGCAGAACTCCGGCGACGCTGAAAAGGAACATCGGCGATCTTTGGGACAGCGGCAAAGTGCCGGCTGATTCGCTGACCGGCATCCGCTATCAGGGGCTGCCGCTCAAATCGGGTGATGTTTGCTGGTGGAAGGTGCGGGTCTGGGATGAACAGGACAAAACCGCCGGCTGGAGCCAACCCGCCACCTGGGAGGTGGGGCTGCTGGATTCTTGCGACTGGCAGGCGCGCTGGATCAGCCAAAGGCCGGCTGACGAATCGCCAGGGCCGCTCTTTCGCCGCACGTTCATGATCGCCAAGCCGGTCGCACGCGCCAGACTGCGCATATACGGACTGGGGTGGTATGAGCTCTACATCAACGGAGTCAGGGTGGGCGACCAGGTTCTGGCGCC
>JAKJDB010000082.1 GCA_022706175.1 Candidatus Zhuqueibacterota bacterium
GTCGGACGACTGCAGCGCCTGCTGCTGCACGCGCTCATCGATCACGGCAACGGCGGTCCATGCGGCTTCGAGAAATTCACCCACCATCCAATCGCGCATCTCCCTGGAAACGCTGTTCAAGCTGTTAAGCAACAATCCGGTGGGACTGGTGCTTCCGTACGGCTGATAATATTTCAACTGCGCCAGCGTTCGCTGGTTCTCCGGTTTTTGCGCCCACTCGCCGTGCAGATCAAAGAGAATTTCCCCCTCGCTCGGGTGCGCCGGCTCGTAACGTACCACCGAGGCCGCCCGGTTGCTCTCGCCCCAGGCGATGCACAGGGTTGGAATTTTTTTCCACAGCAGGCGGTTGCGCAGCTGCCACAAACGGGCCATGATCGCTTCGGCAGAGTCCTGTTCCAGACTGGCGCGCCAGGAGAGGCGGTCTTCTGAACTTGAGATCTCGATGACTCTGGAAAAACCGTTCTGCAGCGGCTCGGGCAGCGAATGGTTCAGCAGCAGGACAAACTCGAACTGCAAAGCCGGCGGGACCAGAGATCCCTTCGCTGCTGTTGCAGTGAAAATACCGGCTGCGGCCAGCGCCTGTTTCCTTGGTGTTGAAATTTGCCAGTCCGACGGATGCACGACGAGGAGAAATTGCGGCCGCAACAGATAGAGTTCGTAGCAGAGAGAGTGATCGACCTCGATGGCGTGAAGGAGCGGCGGTTCGCCGGGATGCTGCTCTTCACCGGATATCTGATCCAGCCGTTCGGGCGGTTCCTGGCGCAGATACGCGGCCGCGATTTTCATCTCCAGCAGTCCCCAATGGCCCTGGTGCAACGAGCCGTCCTCACGGATGATGGGCTGTTGCAGGGCATCGTTGATGCGAAAGATCAGGTTCGGCTCCTGCAGACAGCCGCAGAGATGGTCGCGGATGGTAAGCCGGTAATAGGCTCTGCTGAACGAGGAGGTCCGTTCGAGCTCCAGATCCAGCCGCAGCTCGTCCTGGATCCGGCTGTGTTTGGCGCAGTTGCGGATGATGTTCTCGAGGATGACGTAGAGCGCCTGAGCGCCGAGGATGTCGTTCGGCAGGGCGACGATCGGATCGGAATCCAGTTCGTTGAGCGTCAGCCGTCGGCCTTCATAGCGGCCGATCAGGCGGATTTGGTCGCCGCTGAGCGAGGTGCCGCTGATGTGATCCAGCAGCAGCGTCTGTTGCGATTTGAATTCGTGAATCACATCGCGGTAAAACCGCTTGGCCAACATCACGCTGCCGGAGCGGGTGGAGACATCCGCGAGAAAATCCATGCGCGTGGCCAGATAGGCGTGAAAGCGCGACAGGCTCGGACCGGCGGGCGTCTGGGTTTGCTGGGCCAGATGCGCCAACACATGGGAGCCGATGTTGTGCGACATGTTGCGCGACATGATGGCGGCCACTGCGGATCTGCGGCCGGCGTTGCGGGTGGTTTCGATGCCGGCCAGCAGTTTGCGTTTTTCCAGCAGCGCATCCAGCATCTGCGTCCACTGGCGGACGCGGTTCTGTACATAGGAAGCGTCTGTGCGCAGATCCACGTTCTCCAGAGGGGGAAAGCGCATGGCCAGCACTTTGTTGCGGTAGAGCGCAGCCGGTGTGGCCGCATACGCATCCTGGTCGGGCTGACGCGCCAGAATATTTTCGATGGAAAGGTACAGGGTCTGATCGCGCAGCCACCACAGTTCCGGGGGTGAAGGAGCATCGGCCTCATCCTGCAGAGTCACCTCCTGCCAGTGGTGCAGGACCGTTGATCGTTTTTGCAGGTAGACCAACGAATCCAGAGTGCTGCGCAAATAGCCGTCGAGAATAAAACTGGCGGTGCCGGCGTGAAAGGCCTGGTTGAGTTGATGTTGAATATGATCCGCCTGGCTGCGGAAATAAGCCAGCGCCTGATTGCGGCTGCTGCGATCGGTGAAATAGGCGCCGAGAATTCCGCGCAGAACGCCCTGGCGATGGTGCAGTCCGTCATAGATCGGCATATAGAGATGATAGTGAAACGCCGGCTGGGCGACCGGATCCCGGCTCATAGCCTGGACAATAGCGATCCAGTCCTGATAAAACGGCTCGCCGTTTTGATAATAAGGGAGAAACGAATCCGGAACCTGACTGTACACTTTTTTACCGATGCGGATTCTGGCCAGCCCGGCCCGGTCGTGGCGGCGGAGGAGCTCGGCCCGGTAAAACGGTCGGTGGTCCTGCGAATGACGTTCAAGAATGCGGCCGGGGTTGAATTGAATGGGCACGCGATAGGTATAAGAAAGATGGAATACGGCGGTGATGAAATCCAGCGGCCCGGTGGACTCGAAGTGGCGCACGCGGTCGCGGTGGAACAGGTTGCGCGGATCACGGTCTGTGCCGCTGTACACGTCGTCCACCAGCGCGGCCAGCTGCCGGCGATGGCTGAGGATGGAGGCAAATTTTTCTGCAGAATAACTTAGAATGAAATGAAACGCCGGCTCTTTGTTCGAGTGTTCCAGCAGGGTAAAATCGAACGGCGCCGTTTTGCTCTGCAGACCTGGATGTTTAGCCCGGAATTCTTGGTACAGACCGTCGAGCGTGTCCGCCAGGGTGATGTAGGGTTTACGCTGCAGGGCGTAAGGTTTCAGCCAACGGCTCGCATCGTTATTTTCTTGCAGGGAGGTCATGCCTGTCATCCAAACGTCGGTGATAAAGGATCAGCGCCGGTACATGGGGAATGAAGACTGTTTCGGCCGGCCGGTGAATCCGGCGAATAGAAATCGCACTGCCCAACAGATGACCATCAACGCCAGAACCGGAAAAAGCGGCATCCACCAGGCGATCGAATAATAGGAGATGCCGTCGTTGATGAGTTTTCCCAATGTGGGCGTCGGCGGAGGGGCGCCCAACCCGAGGAAACTGAGCCCGGCATCCAGGGCGATGATCTCGGGCAGAACCGCCAACGAGCTGATCAGCACAGGCCGGAAGAGCTGCGGCAGCATCACCTGCCGGATCACCCGCGTGGGCGGGTAACCGAACGACCAGGCTGCCGTGACTGCGCGGCTGCTCTTCAGCTGCAGCACGGCCGCACGGGTCTGCCGTGCCGGCGCCGCCCAGGCGAGCAACACCAGAATGAGATAAGCGGGCGCCAGGCCTGGCCCGAACAGAGCCAGCAGCGTGATCAGAAAAACGGTGAATGGGATGATATAAGTGATGGAGATCTGTAGGTCGATCAATTTTCCGATCCAGTGGTCCGCCCAATAGCCTGCCAGGCCGCCTGCCATCAGGCCCAGACCGAGGCAGGCGGCCCAGGCCAGCAGCGAGATGCTCAAAGACAATCTGCAGCCCGCGGTCACACGCGCCGCCAGGTCGCGGCCCAGATCATCCGTGCCCATCCAATGGCTCGCTGAGGGCGGCTGCAACCGTTGATCGAGCTGCACGTCATGGTGAACCGGCACCAACCACAACAGTCCGATCGTTGCCAGCAGCAGGACGCTGCGTATGAGTAAAGTGCGCATCATGTTTTCGCTCGGCTGCCGGGATACAGATAGGCATACAGCCGTTCAAGAATCCAGTTGAGCAAAATAAAACCGAAAAAACAGATGATCAGAATCGCCTGGATCATCGGGTAATCCTGGCGCAAAACCGATTGAGCCACCAGATGGCCCAGACCGGGAATGGAAAAGATGATCTCGATAAAGACTGAACCGGCCAACAGCGAAGCGCTGATGTTGGACAACTGCGCCAGCCAGGCCGACAGCGCCTGAGGCAGCACACGGGTAAAGTACAGCCGCGACTCGGCCAGTCCGATGCTGCGGCCGGCGAGAACGGACAGCTGTCTGCGAATGCGCCGGTCCTCGCTGATCAAAATCTGGCTGAGCGTTGCCAACGGATACAGCGAAAGCGCCAGCGCCGCCATGAACACATAACGGATTTGAATGGAGGGGATGACGACGAGAAGCCTGCATTTTAAAATCAACAGGCCCAACCCCAGAGCCCACACCAGATTGGGCAGGCTGGTCACCACTCCCGCTGACAACCAGATTCCGCGCCGCAGGCGGCGGTGAAAATGAGCGAGCGTTGCCAGCGCCAGACTGGCGATCATACTGAACAGCAAAGCGAGGCTTACGTAACGCAGCGTCGCCAACAGGGCGCTGAACAGATCCATGCGCACCGGCTTTCGTGTGACAAAGGAGACGCCGAAATCCAGCTGTGCCAATCCGCTTAAATAGTGGATGAATTGCCGCCCCAGCGGCTGATTCAGTCCCAGTTCCTGTTCCAACGCTCTGACCGCCTCCTCGCTGGCGTTCAATCCCAGCATGGATCGTGCCGGATTGGCCGGCAGCGCGGAGAACAGGATGAAAACCAGTGTTAAAAGTCCCAGCAACAGCAACAGATGATAGAACACGCTGCCGAGCCGGGAAGGTATGGCGTTGAACGCGGCCATCACTCTTCCTGCCACAAAGCGTCCGCCAGGTCCCAATAGTGATTGGCGTTGACGTTGAATTGAATCAGCCTGTGATCCGTCACATAAATGTTGTAGAGGTGAAACAACCACACCGCCGGCGCTTCCGACAGGGCGACGCTCTCAGCCCGGCGGCAGATCGCGTTGATCTGTTCGCGCTCTGATTGCCTGCGCCATTCGTTGAGCTGTTGATCGACCCAGGGGTTGCGATAGCCGAAGAGGTTGGGATTGGGCCAGCGCTCCGAATGGTAGGATTCAATGATGAACTCGGGGGCGCTAAAGATCCACTCGGAGAAGAGGATGAACAGGTCCGGTTTGTCGCCGCTGAAAATGCGCGAGAGCATGGAATTGAAATCCAGTTTCTGCAGCGTCGTTCGGATGCCCACCCGGGCCAGATCGCTCTGAATGATCTGCCCCAGCTGTTCGCTGTTGGGCGCATCGCTGACCAATACGGTCAGGGGCGCCCCCCGGTAGGAACTGGCCGCCAGCTCCTGACGGGAGGAATCGGGATTATACAGCAGGCCCGCCGGCGGCTGATACCCCTGCATGCCGGGGGGCACAGGGCTGGTGGCCGTCTGCGCCTGATCATAGAGCAGCGAGCGGACGATCTCGGTTTTGTTCACGGCAAAGGCGATGGCGCGGCGGAGATGGATGTCCTGCAGATCTCGGCAGTTCAGACCGAGATAGTGGACATTATAGGTCTTGCCGCGCAGCAACCGATAACGGCCCGCCAGCTCAGGCTTGATGGCATCGCCCCGGATAAAGCGCGGAATAAAAGCGACGGGCACCTGCAAAACATCATACACGCGACTTTCGAACTGATTGATGCGCAGCTGCGGATTTTTTTCCACCCGGAAGAGAATCTGCTGCAGATTGCCTCTGGTCTGCCGCCAGTAGTGCGGATTACGTTCCAGCAGCACCTCTGTCTCCGTTCTGCGCAGCAGTTTGAACGGACCGCTGCCTACGCAGATCGTACGGCCGAATCGGTGCGGATCATGTTCCACCACCTCCGCAGGCATAATGCCGAGATAGGGACTCGCCAGCCGGTAAACAAATGTGGGCTCCGCTTGCAGCAGGCGGAATTGAAAGGTCAGCGAATCCAGAACCACAAATCCTTTAACGGCTTTGGTCTGATGCTTCACGTACTCGGCAAAGCCTTCCACCACTCCGCTGAAGACGAAAGAACCAAAGCCGGCGGCGAAACGGTGATAGCTGTACAGCACATCATAGGCGTTGACCGGCCGAGTGTGGGCAGGGGCGGCAAAAAGCGGAGATTCGTGGTATAATACGTTAGGCCGCAGTTTGAAGGTCCAACAGCGAAAACCGTCATCCGCCTGCCAAGATTCGGCGATCAGAGGGACCGGCGCACCCTGCGCATCGAGCCCCAGCAGTCCCTCGTACATCTGCCACAAAATGCGGCTGGTGAAGGGATCGGAGAGAATCGCAGGGTCCAGCGTTTGGATGTCGTTTTCAACCGCAATGGTCAGGGTGTGAGGACTGGAGGGAACCGGTCGGCCGGAACAGGCAAGGAAGGCAGCCAAGGTGAAAAGTAAACCCATCCCACTGCAGCGCATCCATACCTTTGCCATTGATTGCGTCCTTGATGAGAAGGGTTGTCACACCAGCGCCTGCTGCCTGCGTCCCTGATTAAGGCTCTTTTTGTCTTTGCCGTAATAGGCTTGCAGGTCTGGAGAGGCGTCGAGCAGTTCCTGGAAGCGGGCGCTGGCCAATCCGGCCTGGTAGAGCTTGCCGGCGTCATAGCCGCAGTCGCGAACCCATGCGGTGGCCAGCCGGCTGTACTCGTTCACACGCAGCATATCCTCTGCGGCGACCCAGCCGCCTGAGCTGGACACCCGCACGCTGCGCCATAAACCCACCGGAATGCGGGCTATGTTAAAAGTGAGCGTCAGCCCGTTATCGAGAAGAAAATCCTCTGAGGCCAGCGGTCGTCCGGCTTTGAGATACCCTGTCACCTCGAGGCTGTGGATCAGATGTTTCTGGTTCTCATCCAGCTCGATGATGATCTCACAGTCGGAGAGGCCTTTGACCCGCTCCAGCGCCGGCAGTGTTTTTTCGGCAAATGCCTGAAACGCTTCTTTGGAGATGGCGAGGTCCAGATCCGTATGCACCATGGGCACATAGAAGCCCACTGAAAAGCGGCGGAAGCCGTACTCCTTGCGATAGTACGAGATGATCTCAGCCAGCCGTAAGATCGTCGCCCCGTTGAGAGTGGGCGTGAGCCAGACGTTTTGCATGTGATCGTGCAGCCAGCGCAATTGCGGGGCCACGCGCTCAAAGGCGCCGACGCCGCGCACTGCGTCATGCTGCGCCGGCAGGCCGTCGATGCTCACATCCAGGTAATCCGGCGGCGTGGCGGTCAGCCGGTCCTGGTAAGCGGCCAGCAGTGTGCCGTTGGTGATCACGCCGAGGTCGGTACGGCGTTTGGGTTTCAGCTGCCGCAGAAGACGGATGCTTTCGAAAAAGAGTTCTGCGCTCTGCGGTTCGGCAAAGATCTCTCTACCGGCAAAAGTCACCACCACCGGCTCCAACCGGCGAAAGGCTGAATCGAGAAATCGCAGCCATTCCTCGGTGGTCAACGCATCGGACTCATGCTCTGATTGGAAATAACAATGACGGCAACCAAGGTTGCACATATCATTCACCACCAGGCTGAGCACATGCAGAGATTTGATCGGCTTGACGCCGAATTTGCCGTTTACAGAACCTGCCAAAATATTTGGCATTTCGTTCTCACCTCACAGTTCGAGCTATAGTTTGTGCGGCGGATATCAACTGGCGCGAATAGTCAGTCCGCGGCCGGTTGAACAGCTCCTCGGTGGCCTGCAGTTCCAGCAGGGCGCCGGCTTTCACTACACCGATGGCATGCGCCATCAGGGCGGCCACCGTCAGGTCGTGCGTGATAAAGAGCATGGCAAACTGAAAATGGTCCTGCAGATCCAACAACAGGCTCAGTATTTTGCTCTGAGTGATCGCATCCACAGAGCTGGTGGGTTCGTCCGCAATCACCAGCTTGGGATGAATGCACAACGCCATCACCAGCAGCACCCGCTGGCACATGCCGCCGGACAGCTGATGCGGATACTGGGACCACACCTCCCGCTCTGCCAGACCGACCTGCTCCAGCAGTTCTTGCGCTCTCAGCGCGCCGGCCTTGCGATCGTCGCCGGTGCGAAAACAGATCACATCCAGCACTTGTTGGCCGATGGTGCGATGGGGCAGCAGAGCGGCCTCAGGATTTTGAAAGATAAAACTGATATGACGGCGCCGCAATTGCCGCAACGCCGTCTCCTCCAGATCGTACACCGATTGGTTGTGTATGATGACCTGTCCTGACACGCGCGCATGCTGCGTCAGCCGGGCTATGGCCAGGGCGATGGAAGATTTACCCGAACCCGATTCACCCAACAGGCATAGCGTTTTGCCCTGTTTGATGTCAAAGGAGACCCGGTCGACCACGCTGCGCCAAGTGTGATCGCGGCGATAGCAGATCGATAGATCCTTAACGTTAAGGACAGAACCCGCCTGATTGCGAGAATCGTCTGGTCTTTGCATTAAATTAATAAAAACAATTATTTGTAATTATAGCGCCATTCGAGGATGGCCTACAAGTATAATATACACGGAATAATAAGGAAATCAAGGAAAATATCCATTGTAAAATATACAAATGGATCAGGCAAAATTTGCCTGATCCATGGCTGGTCTGGCGACTCTGGATTCGATGATGCCTCCGAGTTGGTGAGACCGATCTGCCTGTACTGGCATATGATTGTACAGTCTAGCGGCGCCGGCCGTTGCCCCGTTCCTGATGCGATGTGCGGCCGGATCGGCTGCCGCTGTCGTTTCGCTGTGATGGGTTGTTTTTTTCTGACCGGGACACAGCTGAAGATCGTTCTGCCTGGTTCCGGTTCTCGTCGATGCGAACGGCCCGATCATCCGAACGGGTTGATCTAGTTCTATTTTCAAAAACGCGAGCGCTGCGATCCGGGCGATTTTGCGGCATGCGGTTTTCGAAAACGCGTGTGCCATGGTCATTAGAACGGTTCTGCGGCATGCGGTTTTCGAAAACGCGCGCGCTGCGATCGTTCATGCGCCTTTCCGCACGCGGCCCGGCCGCACGCGGCTTGGCCGCATGCGTCTCAGCATCAGGCGTCCGCTTTCCACGGTTCAACTCTGGTCTTTTATCCTGCCGATCCGCTGCTCTGCTGACGAAACGCCGGGC
>JAKJDB010000844.1 GCA_022706175.1 Candidatus Zhuqueibacterota bacterium
GCTTGAACCGGGGCAGGCCGGGATTGCTGATCCGGCTGACGCCGAACGCCCCATCATAGCTGGAGAGCGGCGCCGGTCCTTCCAGCAGACGAGTGGTTTTGCTGCCATCGGTTTCGACATAAAGAGCAAAAAAGGGGGCGGCTGAACCGGCGCGGTCGCCAGGCGAATATCCCTTGGCCGGGCGGTTCATCACCTCCCAGTCCTGCAGATTTCCACGTCCACCCAGAGATACGGTGCCGGTGCCGATTCCGCCCAAGGGCAGGGCGATTTTTGCCAAATGCTCCTGATCATAGGTGGAAAGAACCGGCCAGGCGTGTTCGGCTGCCGACGACAGGGAGCAGCAGCCCAGCATAAGGCACAAGATCTGCCGATATGTTTTCATACTCAATCCCTCCAGTGCTTCTGCAATATAGCAGGAATGAGCAAAAAATCAAAATATTTCATTGTTTCAACGACGCCTTGGGCCGGAGGGCATCGCATATCCTGTGCACGTCGTTTGGACTGACAAAGAATTGCTTGATTGGCATTCTTTTTACCTTTAAATTGTCGTGTGATTATCGCTGATGTTGTTCTCAAAAATAGAACCGTACTGGCGCCCCTGGCCGGGTGGACCGATTCGGTTTTTCGCGCCATTTGCCGGCAATACGGCGTCGCCCTGGTGGTGACCGAGATGGCCTCAGCCGATGGGTTAGTGCGCGACGGCCAAAAGAGTTTAGAGATCGCCCGTTTCCGCGATGACGAACGGCCGGTCAGCATCCAGCTGTTCGGTGCTGAGGCGGAGACGCTGGCCCAGGCCGCGCAGATCGTCAGCCGTCTCAAGCCTGATTTCATCGATCTTAACTGCGGATGTCCGGCGAAGAAGGTGATCCGGCGCGGCGGAGGATCGGCGTTGATGCGCGATCTGGATGGGATCGAGGCCATCGGCCGGGCGGTGGTCAACGCCACCACCATTCCGGTCACAGCCAAGCTGCGCAGCGGATGGAATGAGCCGGTCGTCGTCGAGGCCTGCCAGCGGTTGCAGGCAGCGGGGGTTCGAGCGGTGACCATTCATCCCCGTTCTCAAAAAATGGGTTTTACCGGCAGAGCGGATTGGAGCCACATTCGCGCCGTTAAGGAGGCGCTGACCATTCCGGTGATCGGCAACGGCGACATCTCGTCCGCGCAGGACGCCAAACGCATGATCGATGAGACCGGTTGCGATCTGGTCATGGTGGGGCGCGCGGCGCGGGGCAATCCATGGATTTTTGCTCAGATCGTCGCCCTGCTCGACCGAGGTAAAGTTCTAGCTCCGCCCACTTTTGCTGAACGTCTCGCGCAATGCAAAGACCATTTCATTCGGCAGCGACAAAAGGACGGCGATTACGCCGCCATCACCATGCGCAAGCAGATCGCCTATTACATTAAAGGCCTTCCGGGCGCCACCGCCTTTCGCAAGGAGCTTTTTACCCAGAGCGATCCGGACAAGGTGCTTTCAGCCCTGAGCGACTATGAGCAGTATGTCCAGAGTCGTCTGCCGGTGCAGAAGATCGATCTGGAATGATTATCGAATTTTTGAGGTGCAGGGTGTTTCGACCGCAGGTTTTTGCCTGGTCCCATTATATCGCTTTCTCCTGAATTGTTTCGCAGAGCCGCTCATACAGCCAATAAAAGACAACGGTTCTCAGGAGGCCTTATGGCGAAAAAAGTGATTATCATGGGCGCAGCAGGTCGTGATTTCCACAATTTCAACGTCTATTTTCGCAACCGGCAAGAGTATCACGTCGT
>JAKJDB010000083.1 GCA_022706175.1 Candidatus Zhuqueibacterota bacterium
CTCGAGCCGCTGCAGGCGTTCTGGCTTTGCTTTGACCGCCGGACGAACCCAATCTCCCCAACCCCCATGCCCTCTGCAAATTCGGTCGTTACGCTGACCGGACCCTGGCAGCTGTCCTTTCCTGAAACCGACACGGTCAAGGTCTCATCCGCCATTGCCCTGATCTCTCAGGAACCACGAGCAGCGGATATCCCGCCAACGGATTCCGACTTGAACCAGGGAAAACGCCTGGGCATCGTCGGCCCCACTCGCGTGTATGACCGCTGGCGTGCCGCCCTGCTGTACATACCGGATCCGGAATGCCGATGGTTTTTCCGCTACCGGTTCACTTTGGAGGACCGGGTCGAGTCAGCCCTGGTCAATATCAACGCCGACAATCGGGTGCGTTTTTGGGTGAACGGCATCGCTGTGTATCCCGGAGCTCATGCGGACCAGTTGGCCAGTGCGGATGTGCACACCATCGATATGCTGCTGAAAAAAGGTGAAAACGTCATCGCCGTACAGGTCGACAACCGCCTTGGCCATGGCTACCTGGTGATGCAGGGTTCGATTCAGCTGGCTGACGGCGAATGCATCGATATTCAGACCGATGAAACCTGGAAACAAAACCGCCAGGCGGCCGCTGGTTGGCAAGAGTTGGATTTCAACGACAGCGCATGGCCTGCGGCGCAAAAAGCCACAAGAGAATTGCAGCGGGACGCACTGTCCTCGTTGCGGCATCCACAAAAAGCGATCGCCAAAAACGCGCAGCTGATCTGGAGCATCCCGGTTCCGCCGGGCGCGACAGAGGTGATCATGCCCGGCCTGAATTCCCGAGCGCATGTTTGGCTGGATGGGCAGACGGTTAAACCGCAAAACAGCCGGCTCAAACTGGCCGCGGAGGCAAAAAAGCTGGTCATCCGCTTGCCCGGGTCCGGCTCCGGACTCGGCGATGCGATGACATTCATCTGCCCACAATCAACTATTCGGGATCTGGATTCCTGGCAGAACATGGGCTTGAGTCGGTTTACCGGTTTTATCGATTACCAGACAGAGATAACCCTGGCGAACAAACCGGCCAAAGCGGTGCTGGACCTGGGCCGGGTCCAGTATATAGCCGAGGTGTGGATCAACGGCGTCAAGACCGGCGAACGGCTGTGGCCGCCCTTTCGCTTTGATTGTTCAACAGCGATCCTCGCGGGAAACAATCGGATCAAAGTGCGGGTCGGCAATCTGATGGTCAATGCCATGGGATTGCAGGATGATCTCGGCAAACTGCGGTTGTGGGGCTGGCGCGGCGTTCCACTGGATTCGTGCTTTGACGCCGGGCTTTTCGGACCCGTTCGCCTCCAAATCGGAGAAAAATAAATGACACGGCTCTGGCGCTGGCTCTGTGTGTTGTTGCTGCTGTCCTGCACAAAAACAGAGAAAAAAATGGTGCATGAAGAGGACTTTTCCTGGCTGCGGTCGGAGGCGCGCCGCCAGCTGCTCGGCTGCCGGATCCAAGCGACAGACGGGACCACGCTGTTTACTCCTGACGGCGAAGGCCATTATGCCGCGCTGTGGACCAGGGACTTGGCCTACATGGTGGAAAATGGTTTTGACCTGTTCACCCTGCAGGAGATCAAAGGGACTATTCTCTACCTGTTGGCCGGGCAGCGCAGCGATGGCTGCATACCGGATCGCCGCCAAGCTGACGGCCTCGCAGTGTACAGCGCCGGACCGGTGAACCGCCCGTTGGGCGACCCGCCCACAGACAACTCTCCGTTCATGGTCAAGCTGATGGCGGACTATGTCGACCACAGCGGCGACCTCGATTTTTTTGTCGCCCATGCAACGGCCTTGATCCGCGCCATGGATTTTACGCCGCGCAGCAGCCGGGGACTGGTGTACATCGATCCGCTCCATCCGCACTCTCCCTATGGCTTTACCGACACCATACAAAAAACCGGAGACCTGCTGTTCTCCTCGCTGCTCTACTGGGAGGCCTCGCAACGATTGGCGTCGCTGTTTGATAAAAGCCGGGATCCGGAAATGGCGCAAGCGTTCCGCTCTAGAGCCCGATCCATCGAGCAGCACCTCGATGCCCTCTGGGATGAGAGAACAGGCATGTTCTTCGCAGCCTCACAGGATTGCCGCCAGATCGATATCTGGGGCAACGCCTACGCCGTCTATATCGCCTTTCCATTGGGTGACAAGAAGGAGAAAATCGTTCGCTATCTCGCTGACCATTTTGACCGCTATGTTTATTGCGGACAGATCCGTCATCTGCCGGAGCCCGAGGTATGGGAAAAAACGCTTATTCCGGTCAAGGCCGGCACTTATCAGAACGGCGCTTTTTGGGGAACCGCATCGGGATGGGTGGCCGTGGCGCTGGCGCAGCAGCATCCGCGATTAAGCCAACGGATTTTTACGGAGCTGATACAGGACTACCGGATGCATGGACCTCACGAGTGCTGCAACCGCGGTTATCGACAGCTTAACAACTATGTGGTCAGTGTGCTGAATCCGCTGGGAGCTTTGACGAGAGGGCGATAGCGTGCGCAGGGCGGCAAATAAAGGAACGCCGGCCGGTGCTTAAAATATCCATCGATCTGAAAATTAACGAAACGCCGATTCATCTACGCCATCTGCGGATTCGTTTGCTATCACTGTCCGCGATTTATTGCATCCGCCCGGTCTCGATCAACCAGCCTCGAATAAATCATCAATCCCGTACCCTGTTTAAAATCTCTTTGCACACCTCGCCCAGATCCGCTGCGATGAAATCAGCACCCTCTTTTTTCAGCTCCGCCGGCGCAAAGGTTGTGGTCAGCGCGTAGCAGCGCATGCCCGCGGCTTTGGCCGCACGGATGCCGTTGAGGGCGTCCTCGACTACGACGCACTGCTCCGGCGGCAGCGACAATCTGGCTGCAGCGGTGGCATAGATCTCGGGATGAGGTTTTTTCTGCCGCACATCCTCTGCGCTCAACAGCACGGCGAACCGGTCCGCTGGAATGCCGGCTACGCGCAGATTGGCATCGACCTTGATCCGGTCAGCGCTGCTGGCCAGAGCCAGGCGCAGGCCGGCGTCGCTCAGCCGCCGCAGGTGTTCCGGCGTTCCGGGATAAAGACCAAGTGTCTTCTCGACGATCTGCAGATAGATCTCATAGACCCGATCCTTCATCGCCGGCTGATAGGCGACGCCGTACTTTTCCGCCACGCCGCCGATGAACTTGATCTCGCCGGCGCCGATGAACGGGATGAAATCCTCCGGCTGGGCGATCACGCCGAAATCGGCCAGGCCTCTAATAGCTGCGGCCAGGATGACCGGTTCGCTGTCCACCAGCACACCGTCCATATCCAGGATCACCGCACGCACCGGCGCGAGGATTCGTTTCTCTTTCAGCTCTTGCTCATGAGTGGACAGGGGTCACCCCTTTTTTCAGAATGATATTGCCGTATTTGGCGGTCTCGCCGGTCATCACCACGGCAAAGGCTTTTTGCGTGCGTTCATAAAAGGCAAAGCGTTCGATGCGCAGGATGGCCGGCGTCTGCGGCCAGTGGCGGTCGATGGCCAGACGATAGCTCTTTTCCACCTCGGGATCCAGGCGGTCGCCGGCCGCAGCGGCCATCATGATCACCGGGTGGTCCACATACGAGTCCAGCACGAACAGCGGCAAAATGGCGTCCAGCAGCGCCGGTACTCTGAGACCATCGGCGCGCAACACCCGCCGGTTAAAGGATTCGCCGGGAAAATGGGCGTCTGCCAGAACGATCTCATCGCCATGGCCCATGCGGTAGAGAACGGAGAGCAGCTCAGGGCTCAGCAGGGGAGAAATGCCATAAAGCATGGGGAACCTCCTGTTTCGGTAAAAAACGCTTCTAGTGAGCCTATTATAGCATTCCCCTGGTAAAAGTTCAAGTAAAAAAGCCGCGGGCATGGCTGAGCCGCAACTCGGGAATAAAACACTTGAAAAGAGAGTAAAATAATTGTATTATGAAAAAGTCAGGAGAACCGATCGGGTGGTCGCCGAATGCTGAAAAATCAAACCAACGGCCGAGGCCGCATCCTGCTGATCGAAGACGATGAAGATCAGGCAGTGGTGCTGTCGTATTTTTTGCGCAACAAAGGGTATACCGTAGAGTGGCTGAATGCACCGCGACCGGCTTTACAGGCGGCGCATCAGCAAACCTACCATCTGATTCTGCTGGATATCATGCTGAACGATGAAGAGGACGGTTTTGACCTCTGCCGCCGGCTCAAGACCGACGAGCAGCTGAAAACCATCCCCATCATCATGGTCACCGCCCGCGCCGCGATCGAGGACCGGGTCAGCGGGCTGCGCTCCGGCGCCGATGATTACATCATCAAGCCGTTCAGCCAGGACGAACTGCTGGCGCGGGTTGAAACCGTGCTCGAGCGCAAGCAGCTGTTCGATTTCAACGAACGCTATCGTACGCTGCTGGAGAATTCAAACGACCTGGTGTTGTTCCTCGACCTGCAGGGAACCATCGAGCAGGCGAACCAGATGGCCCAGTTGCACCTGCCCCTGTCCGATCCCTCCGGCCATAAAACCAATCTGATCGACTTTTTCGACGAAAAACTGTTGGACCATATCAAACCGCTGTTCGAACGGGTGGCGTCCGGATTCGACGTGACCGGCAACGGCTGGCGCGTCAAGCCCGGGCTGACGGATCTGGAGGTGGTGGATGTGCGACTGGTGCCGTTGTCGCAATCCGGGCGCATCGCCGGCATGGGCTGCATCCTGCGCGACATCACCCACCGCGAGAGGGCCTTTCAATCCATTCAATCCAGCAGCCAGGACCTGCGCAAACAGATGGAGCTCTCCAATGCGCAGGTCAACGAACTGCAGAGCAAACTGATTCTGGCGGAAAAGATGGCTGCCATGGGACAGCTGGCGGCCGGCATCGCCCACGAGCTGCGCAATCCGCTTTCGGTCATCAGCACCTCGATCTATTTTCTTCAGCGCACGCTGGCGCCGTTGAGCGCCAAGACCGCCGAGCATTTCCAGCTCATCGACGCCGAGATTCAGCGCAGCCAAAAGATCATCAACAACCTCCTCGACTTTTCGAAAAATTCCGAGCAGGGGCGCACGCGGGTGGATGTCGCCGCGCTGCTGGAACAGATACTGGCGCTGGTAAAGAAGGAACTGGCGGTGCATGACATTTTGGTGCGCAAAGAGATGGAGGAGATCGCCCCCTGCCACGTCAACGCGGACGAGATCAAACAGGTGTTTCTCAATCTCATCCTCAACGCCAAGGAGGCCATGCCCTATGGAGGCCGGCTGCTCATCCGCGCCCACAATGAAAAGAACACGGTGGTGATTGAATTCTGCGACAGCGGCGTCGGCATCCCCGATGAGATCAAGGACAAGGTCTTTGATCCGTTCTTCACCCGCCGCCAGGACGGCCAGGGAACCGGGCTGGGGCTTTCGATCGTTCATTCCGCCTTGCAGCGTAATCAGGGGCGGATCGACTTTACCTCAACGCCCAACCGCGGCACCACCTTTAGAATCCGATTGCCGATGTTTCATCCCTGAACGAGCGGACACGGCGTTCAGCGATCAGGTTGATAAAACCCTAAAATCCGGAAAAAAACATGGTGCATGAAAAAAACAGAATCCTGCTTGTAGATGATGAAGAAAACTGTCTGCGGGTTTTGCAGGACGTGTTCGAATTGGAGCACATCGAATGCGCCACCGCCAACAACGCCGCCAAAGCCATCGACATCATCACCCACAACGACATCGACATCGTCATCTCGGACGTGCGCATGCCCGGCATTTCCGGCATGGATCTGTTGAAGCAGATCAAACGGATCAAACCGGACATCTATGTGTTCATGCTTACCGGGCACGGCTCCATCCATGACGCGGTACAATCCATCAAACAGGGCGCCTATCAATACATACTCAAGCCGGTCATCATGGAAGACCTGCTGGCGCAGATCAAGGAACTGCTGCAAAAGATCGATGAACAAGCGGCGGAGGCGCCGCTGCAAAAGCTCAAGACCAATCTGCCGGCCGGCAAGGTGATTATGGGGCAGTCCACCCGGCTGCAGAATGTCGCCAAACTCATCAACAAGATCGCCAACACCGACCTTCCGGTGCTCATCCTCGGCGAGAGCGGAACCGGCAAAGAGCTGGCGGCCACGGCGTTGCACTACAGCAGCGATCGCAGCGCCAAATCTTTTGTCGCCATCAATTGCGCCGCCTTTCCCGACACCCTGCTGGAAAGCGAGTTGTTCGGCTATGAAAAAGGCGCCTTCACCGATGCGCGCACGTCTAAAGCGGGAAAAATCGAAGAGGCGGACGGCGGCACCCTGTTTCTCGATGAAATCGGCGACATGAAGCCGGCCATGCAGGCGAAACTGCTGCGCGTTCTCGAGGAGCAGCAGTTTCAGCGTCTGGGATCCAACAAGTACTACAAGATCGACATCCGCATCATCTCCGCCACCAACCGCGATCTGCGTCAGGCCATCGAGGACGGACTGTTTCGAGCCGACCTCTATTACCGACTCAACGCGGTCAGCATTGTCATGCCGACCCTGCGGGAAATTCCGGAGGACATTCCGCTTTTGGGCAACTATTTCGCCCGCGAGTTCGCCGCAAAATTCAACCGCAAGATCGAGGGGTTGTCCAGCGAGGCCCTGCAGGCGCTGGCCAGATATCACTGGCCGGGGAACGTACGCGAGCTGGCCAACGCCATCCGCCGCTCTGTGGCTTTGGCTGAAGGCAAGCAGATCCAGATCTTTGATCTGCCGCCCTATATTGCCAACGCCCAATATGAAAGCCCCGAAGCTCATGTCGGCAAGCCGCAAAAGCTGCTCCTGGCAGATGTGGAAAAAGAGCATATTCTCGCTGTCATCGACATGGTGCATGGCAACAAGAGTGAGGCTGCACAGATTTTAGGCATTCACCGGGATACGCTGCTGAGAAAGCTGAAAAAATTCGACAAATGATGACCGCAAATTACGACACTGTCGTATTTTGCTGCACCAGTATTCCGACATTTTAATAATAATATTTACAATAGATTAATCAACTAATTGCCAGCTCTATTCTCTACATGTCGTATTTTACGACGCATTCACCCTTCCAGCAAGAGTTCCCGCCGAAAATTAACGACTATAATCTATTATTATTATACGTTTTTAATAATACAAAAACCTGCCGGTATCATGGCATTATTATTGCGATCCTCCAAGCGATATGGGACGGGCAGGAGATACGGGTCGATCTATGCATGGGAAGCGTGACAACCTTCGCACAACATTCTGGGCTATTGCTTCCAGTAACTCGAGAGATCTGTTATCCACCTTCCCTGCGGCCCTGGCTGGCTATCTGCTTTGTCAAGGGCAAGGCGTCTCGTGGCTCAGGCCTGATTTTTTCGACCTGTTGCATCAGCCTGCCAAGGGACCCTTGCGCAAGCCGGATAGCAGTAAAATAGCGCGGTTATTCATCCACGCACCAATGCTAAGCCGTTCGGCCATCGCTCAGGCAGCAGAGCTTTTGATTGGACGAACGAAGGCTGACGCCAGAGCAGAGAAACTGTTTATTCTGGATCTGTCGACAAGCCTGTCCCAGGCAGCCTTGGATCTGTTTCTCGCTGCCGACAAGCGGTTATATCTCGTTGAGCTCGATCAGAGTTCTTGTCAGCATGCGCAGCGTTTTTTTGACAACCTCGTGCAGCGCCTGGTGGAGCGAGGCTTCACCCAAGGCCGCGTACAGACTGCAAAGCCGGCCGACGACAGGCCCGTTGGTGATCCTGGGAGCGGATCATTTCAAAAGACCGGGCAACAAAGCCGGCCGTTGCACATCGAAATGCTTGGACTGTTCAAAACCGGTCAAGCCATCGACGCGAAGGATTTTGCCATCTGGTATAAAAAACTGCAGACCAGCTTGCCTGGACTTGATCTCTTAGGCATTCAGGAGGCAGATGAAGACTTTGCCGCATGGTTCAGCGTTCTTGAACGTTTTTATAATCAGATGGATCCGCAGGATGGGCCGCGCTTGATTGCCCATATTGGC
This sequence comes from Candidatus Zhuqueibacterota bacterium, assembly GCA_022706175.1. Next base: position 8,013 of record JAKJDB010000083.1, read on the forward strand.
AAACAGCTGGCAACAACTGAGGAAATTGTTGGCAGGGAGAATAGCGCAGCAGCGGTCCATAATGATTCGTTTCCCTATCAGCTGATACACCGAAAGCTGGTATTAGACCTGGAATCCGATTAAAGGTACGTCATCGTCGGCAGCACAAGAACGGAAGCCGGTGATCATTACATAATCTTTTGTCACACATCCGACACAGGTCGCGTTCATGGGCCTTTGCATTAACGGGCAAAGCTCCCATTGCTCAGCACCATTTGAAAAATCGTGTGACTTTTTCAAATTTGAAGCAAAGGCCCATGCGTGACCACCTGATTTAAAAGGGACGGTAGATCGTTTTCGCAACCACACTGGTACTGCTACCTTTGGGCAGCATAGTCAGGCAACAGTGATACCCGCATCTTTGCAGCAACTGTGAACAGGCATCGTGCAAAGCATCCACCGTGAAATTGCTCATTGACTCCCTATCGTCCCTTTTTTTATCCCAGCACTTGCCTTACCCTCACCCCTGTTTTCTGCGTTTGCTCAAGAATAATCAATTTTTTACTTGACTATTTGTTCAATTTCCTTTATTTTCTATATAAATACTACCTTAAATTCCTACAAATCTATCAGGAATGATGGACGGACTGA
>JAKJDB010000845.1 GCA_022706175.1 Candidatus Zhuqueibacterota bacterium
CACGACACTGTACGCCCATCTGCTGGACGACCGTATCGCCGTCATCGGTCCGGCATGCTGTGCACTGCCCTCCATTCAGCATCCGGTGCTCGACGGCTATGCTCCCTGCACCGAGACTCTGGCCTACAACCATTTTGGCAACGGCATCGATGACATAGATCTGCTGGTCAGCGCCCTCAGCAAACCGCTACTGTTCCTCTATGGCGAAAAAGATGAGGTGTTCAAAAAGGAGTACAGCGTCGACATCGCTGCGGTCGCAAAAGCCTGCTATGACCGCGCCGGCTTTCACGATCGGTTTGCTGCGTTTGCCGATACCTGCGGGCATGCTTATTCCGGCGCCATGGCCGAACAATTTGTCCGCTGGATGGACCGCTGGCTGAAACCGGACAGAGTACGGGGACAGAAGCCTGCCTTTTCTCGCATCACACTGCTCGCGGACAGTCTGCTGTTTTGCTATCCGGATCAGCAGACGACCATCTTTTCGCTCAACCGTCAGCTGGCTTTGGATCTCCGCCGGCGACGGGATACCGTTGATCTCAGGGAGGCGATTCGTAAAACGATAGGTCCGCCAGGCACCGCGCAGACGCCGGCCGCACGCACCGGAAAACCTTTTCGCGTTTGGGCGCACGAGCTGCAGGAACTCATTCTGCAGACAGACCAGGGCATCGAGCTGCCGGCCACCCTGCTTTCTCCTCTGGCGCAGGAGGGCCGGAGCGCCGGATTGCTTTTTTTCGATGATCGCGGCCGATGGACCGAACTGCACCAGGAGAAAATTCTGGCCCAGGCCGTGGGATTTCTGGACGACAAACCGGTGGGCCTTGCCGTGCTGACCGTGGACCTGCGCGGTTGGGGCGACACACAACCGGCACAGCTGCCCTATGAAATGGCCTCCTGGGGACACAGCTCCCGCTGGATCTCCTACGTCTCTGCCGCCAACGGCGATCCTATCACCGCCATGCGGATTCGTGACGGCCTTTCGGCGCTGGCTTATCTTCGGACCGTCACAGGGATCGATCCGGACCGAATCATCGTTGCCGGCCACGGCATGGGCGGAGTGGTGGCCCAGCACGTTGCGGCTTTGGATGAATCGGTGATCGGCCTATGTTCTATCGCCGGATTGGCTGCTTATGAATGTCTGGCGGTTTCTGAGCAGGTTGCCTGGTCGCATGAAGATTTCTTGCCCAATGTGCTCCAATACTATGATTTGCCCGAGCTGCTGGCCGCATGGAAAAAACCCGTGCTGCTGGTGAATCCTTTGGATGCGCGCAAGCGCATGCTGGACGCGGAGGCTCGGAAGGAGATATTCGCGCCCGCCCAGGCGGCGAATCCAAGGATGCAGATTATCGAGACCGAGCGGCCGGCCGAAGCGGTCAAAGCATGGGTTGAAAAGCTGCTCCGATGATTACAGCCGCATCAGGCTTCATTCGCGCTGTACCGGGTTGAGGTCTGCTGCTCTCCATGTATCTCCGCGCGCTCCCTTGGCTGACGGAGCCCATCATCCTGCGAGGGACCTATGCCGAATCGTTTACCGTCTTTCAACGCTCGTTTTTATCTGGCGCGGATCTGTTTTGTCGCTTCCCTGGGAGGCCTGCTGTTCGGCTTTGACACCGCGGTGATCTCTGGGACGTTCTCCATGGTTGAATCGCAGTTCAGTCTAAGCAAGCTTCAGGTCGGTTGGTTCGGCAGTTCGGCGCTGGTGGGTTGTCTGTTGGGCGCGCTTCTCGGCGGCTCTCTGAGTGATCGTCTCGGCCGCCG
>JAKJDB010000846.1 GCA_022706175.1 Candidatus Zhuqueibacterota bacterium
TAGTTCGTACACTTGTTTCGGCCGGCCGCTCTCCCGGCCGCTTGTTCATCCAGGAAAGGACTGCAATGAAATCAAAATTCCCCGCAACCTTTTGGACCGCCAACACCATCGAACTCTTTGAACGCGCCGCCTATTACAGCGTGGCTTCCTTTGTGGTGATCTATCTGAATGAGACGCTGGGAATGGCGCCGACCAAATCCACATTTCTTAACGGCACCCTGCTCTGGGGCCTCATCTATTTTCTGCCGATCCTCAGCGGAACGCTGGCCGATAAATTCGGCTTTAAGAAGGCCTTGACGCTGGCCTTCTTTCTCCTCTCCCTGGGCTACCTGATCATGGGCAACCTCACCCGCTTCTGGCCCGCACTGTCCGGCCGGGCGGGAACCGCCATCGACTACACCTTGCCCGTGGTCATCGGCATTGTGCTCATCGGCGTGGGCGGCTCTTTTGTCAAGCCGGTCATATCAGGCACCGTGCAAAAGACCTCCGGCGCGCTGACCACGCTGGGGTTCGGCATTTTCTACATGGTGATCAACATCGGCTCCATGACCGGACGCACCGCCTCCTACTTTGTCCGCACCGCCTTCGGTATTCCTGCCATCTTTGCCTACGTCGCCACCTTCGCCGCACTGATCGGATTAGTCGTCACGCTGGTGATCTATAAAGAGCCGGAATACCAGACCGCCACTGAGGCCGACGCCAAACCGAAAACAGTCCGCCAGGCGATGATCGGTATGGTCACGGTGTTGAAAAATCTGCGCTTCGTTTTCTTTCTGGTGGTCATCGGTTTTTTCTGGTTCATCTACGTACAGATCTATAACCTGATTCCGCTGTACCTGCGCTTTGTGGATCCCGACGCGCCGGTGGAGCTGTATACGCTGATGAATCCGGTTATGATCGTCTGCTTCCAATTGCTGATCACCCGGCTGTCTAAATCCTGGACTGCGGTGAAATCCATCATGGCCGGCGTGATCGTCACAGTGATCGGCATGGTGCTCAACATCGTTCCAGTCCTGATGCATCAGGACGCCCGGATGCCCATCGATCTGGGCGCGTTTGTGCTGCCAGCCGCCGGCCTGTTCATACTGATCTCACTGGCCTCTATGGCGATCGGCGAGATGCTCGCGTCACCTCGTATCTACCAGTACATCGGTTCTATTGCTCCCAAAGGACAAGAAGGGCTGTATCTCGGCTATTCCAATCTTCCACTGGCCCTGGGCACCATCGTAGGCGCGCCCATCGGCGGCGTCCTGTTCACCAATCTGGTTAAAAATCCGACGGCACAGGGGTTGCCGCCGCAAACCACGCTGATGTGGTTGATCGTCGCCGCTATGGGCGTGGTTTCGCTGGTGGGATTGTACATCTATGACCGTTTGCTGATCAAGACACGATGAGCAGCGGCCGTTTTCTCTGAACGTGGTTGCACCACCACCCAACAGGAAAGTACAAAGCATGTCGTATCAAGATGGGTGGGCGGCATTGCATCTGCAACCCACTTGGCGGGTGCCGCACACCGAATACTCTGCCGATCAACACTGGCCTCTGGTTCAAGCGGTCACCGGCATCGAGGTGTCTGCGGACAGCCCGCCGGACCTGCAGGAGCAGGCCTCCGCTGCGTTCCGTAAAGCCTGGAACTATGATCTGGTGTGGAGCATTGCCATCAGCCGGGAGCAATTCGGTGAACACTATACTGAGATGGGCCACGCGGTGTATGCACACGGCGGCCAGGATTACGTTCCCGCCGGCGCCGCGAGG
>JAKJDB010000084.1 GCA_022706175.1 Candidatus Zhuqueibacterota bacterium
GAAAAGGCACGTCACGAAACAGGGCCAGCGCCTCTTTCTCACTGATGGTAAAAAGGGAGCCGTAGCGGAACAGATTTTTCACGCCGTACTGGTTTTTATTGTCAGCCAGAGCGCCGTCCTGCGCAAAGCCGCGTTCCGTCATTTTTTGATTCAGGACGGCAAAAAAGAGATTTTGCAGAATGGCGTTATAATAGACATGAGATGATTTATTTTTCAAAAAATCTTTTAGTATGGCTTTAAGCGATGTTTTGTTGAACAGGACGTCCGGAACCAGCTTTTTTTCCTTGATAAACCAGACAAATATGACGCGGGTGATCAACCGAATGAGATTGACGGCATTGCGAATCTCTTCGTTGGGCTCAACGTCCGCCGGAAAGGATGCGTTTTCCATAGCCCAAAAGTACCAATTGGACAATTGCTGATAGAATTTTTTATTCAACTCTTTGGCGTCCAGCGTCTTTTGCCAGGCTTCATGCAGTTCGACGAAATTGGCGCAGTCATATTTGCGCTGCAATTCCGGCAGAGTCAGATCAAAAAGAATTTCGAGATGCGCGCGGTGCGGATTAATAACGTCAATGTCCTTGATCAGCGTGACCTTTTCCAGCACATCTTTACGTTCATCCTTTTTATGTACGCGGCGGTTGATGACCGACAGCGTGATCATGGAACCGTAGCGGAATACGATCAGCACCGGCATGGAAAAAACCTTGTTCACCTCGCGGGTGATCTGCGCCAGTATGGAGCGGGAATACTCTTTTTGCTTCAATTCAACGGCCAGAAACAAATAGGATTCGATGGCCATGCGGGTTTTATCATCTTTCAGCACGACTTTTCTGGTAAATCCGGGAATCGCTTTTTGCAGATCCTGCGTGGCCAGTTGAAAGAGCAAATCCACGGAAAGCCATTCTTGCTCCACCAGAGCTTTGGTTTTGTTGAAACGGGGATCGCCGGCTATAATAAACTCGTTAAAATAGTCCCAGGTTTTTTCTTTGAACGGCATGCGCCGACCGGTATCGTAGCCCAGGACGTTAAAAAGTTCCAGGCAGGCTGACGACAGATCGGTTTGAGTAAAGGCTGTCAGCACTTTTTGGATTTTTGTTTTATACTCTTGATCGTTCATCGCCCGTCTCTGTATTTCCCTGTCTTGTTTTTCACCGTCCAGCATGCCGATTAGAAAAGTATCACGACAAGACTTCCCATTTCCCCTTTTTAGTTGGCCCGGTATGACGCAATTTCCCTGCTTTTTTCAATTTTTCCAAGTGGTATTTGATGCCATCTGGAGAAAGCTTGATTTTTTTTGCCAATTCATCGCGTGTAATAGATTGATTTTCATTAATTAATCTAATTATAGCTTCTTGGGTAGTTTCTTGGGTAGTTTCTTGGGTAGTTTCTTGGGCAGTGGCTGGAAAATCCGTCGATCTAAGAAACACAGCTTTAATAAATGCTGGGTTCAACTCGTATTGTACGGCGGGTGCGTTCGCCTCCTTCAAGGCCAGCCGAATGCGTTCAATGCCGGTGCCCATTTTTTCGATATAGTCGATGCGCTGAAACAGATTGGCGATACCGGGATTGCGCAGCATGCTGATCTTGCCGAAATTCTCAGGAGTCAAGCCCTTGACCAGTCCGCCGGGATTGGTGATTTCAATGCGGTTTTCGAATATTTCCACCATGACGTTGCCGCCTTTTTCGAAATAGTCGCGGTGCACCACGGCGTTAATCAATGCTTCGCGCAGGGCTTCATACGGGAGTTGTGGAATTTCTTTGCGCGCCAATTCGCCGGTGAACTCGTAACGCACCGGCAGATATTGTTTGATGAAATTCATGGCCAAGTCGACGTTGGAGATCAGATCGGAATTATAATCCTTGCGATCTAAAATCACCGCCTTATCGGCGCCGCGATAGAGTGCGCAGGTGACCACGGTATGATAATACAGCTCATGCAAATTATGCGCAAAGAACAGCGGCGCCAGATTGTTGTAAAAAAAGCGGCCCTCTTGGAGTTCTCCGATACCGAGGTTTTTATACAACAGCAGCTTGTCGAGAACCGGCGAAATGCCGGCTAATTGCAAAAACCGATCAATTTTGGCCGCGTCGATATCCCGGTCGGAAAAATCCCGCTTGATCAATTCGTCAAAGCGGGTTTTCCCCTCAGCTTGAATAAAAGCGATGATCTGGTCCCGATTGAGCTTTTGTGCATTGGGGCCGGTGCGGGTGTAAAAGCCGGAGGCGCAACGATAGGGTTTATCCGCACCTTCCCGCACATGGATGATGAGCAGATTCTCAAACTCTTCCAAAAGAATCTTGACGGCCGGATCGCAATTATTGGCTGTATCTTGAATGCGGCTTTTGGCGGAATTATCTGCAGAGAAGCCTTTAATAATGCCTGTATCAGAAATGCCCATAAAAATTCTGCCGCCGGAGGCGTTGGCAAAAGCGACCATTTCGCGATCCAGATCGGACAAACGTTCCTTGAATTCGATGCGATAGCCCTCGCCTTCTTCAAGGATAATTTTTAATTCTTCACGGGTCATTCCCATGATGGGTGCTCATTTAATAATCAACCAGGTCACCAGCTCAAAGTCCTGCGTTTCGTTGATCTGCTGCGCTAACGGCGCCAAGAGTGCGCCGCGATCGGTGGTCAGCTTCTGCAAAGAGCGTTTTTTAAAAATGCGGGTGATCTCCGCCACCGCCTTTTGCAGTAGGTTGGAATAGCGGGACATGTCTCGACCGTCTTGCGTTTCGTTGTTGAATAATTTGCACAATGCTTCCCAGGGCTTTTCCACGCCCTGACAAAGAAGGCGGTATATTTCCAGTATCTGTTTTGCCTGAGTGTAATTAAAGCGAACGCTGCCATCATCGCGAATATAGACCAAAAACCAGGGTTGCAGCGGATTGACCTGTTCATTAGCCGGGCTGTCGATTTTTTGACGCAAACAGAAAATAACGCCGGGCCTGATTTCCTGAACTGCAGCGCCAAATTGGGTAAGAGGGCCAGTGGCGGCATAGTCGCCAACCGGTGAGGGAACCACGGCGTAAAGCCCGAATGGAGCGTTTTCCAATTTATCGCGATTAACGGTAAGATATTTGAATAATTCGATACGGAAATCATCCAGGGAAAAATCCGTAAGGGAGACCGTTTCGTCTATCTCTTCCAGATCGATCACTTCATCACGGAGCTTTTTCAGCTGTTGGTTGCGGAATTTCAGATCGTCGGCGATGAGATCCTGCAGTTGTTCCGGATTGAGAATGTTGTCCTCGCCGGTGGCGGTGACGTCCACCAGCGCCATGCGCGCTTCAACCCGTTCTTTCAGGTTGATATAATTATCCAGATCGCGTGTCGGCCAAAAATTAACCAGTTGTATGGATTTGTTTTTGCTGCCAAGACGGTCGATGCGGCCGAATCGTTGAATGATGCGCACCGGATTCCAGTGAATGTCGTAATTGATCAAGTAATCACAATCCTGCAGATTCTGACCCTCGCTGATGCAATCGGTGGCTATGAGCAGGTCGATCTCGTCATTCTGGGGCATTGCGGTCATTTTTGAACGGTTTCGTGAAATAGGTGAAAAATTGGTAAGTATGGCATTGTATTCATTATTACCGAACGTGGTGGATGTCATGGCGCCGGACACCAGCGCGCTGTGCAAGCTCAGTTCCGTTTGCGCCCAATCCCGCAAATTCACATACAAGTAACCGGCCGTATCTGCAAACGCAGTGAAAACGATAATCTTTTTATTGTCTTTATTGAGAGGAGCCTTTTGCTTGGAAACGATCAATTTTTTCAGCTCCGCCAATTTTGCATCCCGGACAGCCGTGACCGCTTTGGCATTATTGTACAAATCAATCAGAGCTTCTTTATCCTTGGAGAGATCGGTCAGCCAATGATCGACGTTCAAATCCTGCAGATCAAATTTCAATTTTTTACCGACCTGCCATTGTTCGCTATCATCATTGCTTTCTTCCACTTCATCTTCATCCGGCTGCAAAGCCCCCAACGTCCATTCGCCGGATAAGGCCCGGGTAGTATAGTCTGCAATTTTTTGTTCCAGCGCTTCGATCTTGCGAATGGTACGATCCATGGATACCGCGAAAGAGTGTATAGAGCTTTCCAGCCGTTTGAGAAAACCGACCTTCATCATGCCGATCAAGAAATTTTCACGGTCTTTTTGGGTAAACGCAAGGACTTCGGTTCCGGCGCGTTCTTCATATTTTTTTCTCATCTCCGGCCGTACATAGGCGGATGGATTAAACACGGATAATTTGTATTTTAATATTTCACGGTTCAATCGGTCATAGGTCGGAAACCGGTTCTGCAAATCGATAACCGGATATACAGAGATCGGCTTGAGCCGTTCCGGGAACGGCCCTATAGCGGCCAGATCGTAAAAATTTATAATGTGTTTGCGACTGCGCGCGATGGTCAGTTCATCCAGCAATTTAAAAAACGCCGAGTCCAGTTTTTCCAGCAGTTGCTGCAAAGAACGCTGTGGATTCTTTTTGCGATCCGCCCAGACCGTGAATTGAGTCTGACTGGTTTTCAGCGTGAGTCCAAGGTCTTTGATGCCGGCACTTTCGAACAAAGCGGCGTCATTGCCTTCTGTGATAAGGCTGATCTGATTGCGGAGATCGCGCAGCGTATTATTCACCGGCGTAGCGGAAAGCATCAGCACACGCGTTTTGACGCCGGATTTGATGATTTTTTCCATTAACCATTTGGCGCGATTCATTTTAACGCTGCCATCATCCCGTGTTTTTTCCATGGGATTGCCGCGAAAATTGTGCGATTCATCGATAACTACTAGATCATAAGCGCCCCAGTTGAAATTCTCTAAATCGATCGCATTGGCATCCGATCTGCCGGAGGTGCGGCCCATGTCGGTATGGTAAAGCAGAGTGTAGCCGAAACGGTCACGGGGGAACGGATTCAGATTATGATTCTGGCTCGCTTGATAGAGGGTCCAGTTAGCGGACAGCTTTTTAGGACAAAGCACAAGAACCCGATGGTTCAACAGCTCAAAATATTTAATAATAGCCAAGGCTTCATAGGTTTTACCCAAACCAACGCTGTCGGCAATGATGCAACCGTTGTGTTTGAGAATTTTATTGATGGCGCCCTTGACGCCATCCTTTTGAAATTCGTACAACGCCTGCCAAATTTCGCTGTCAAAAAAACCGGTCCGTTCATTGAGCAAACCGCTCTGATCCTGATCTTTGACAAAATGGCTGAAAAGATGAAACAACGTTTTGTAATAGATAAATTCAGGATCATGTTCCCCATAGAGACCGGAAAGATAATCCAAAACCTCGTCTTTGACATCTTGTACCAGCCCGGTGTCATTATTCCAGAGGTCATCGAACCAGTTGATCAAATCGCGGCGATCTCGATCACTATCAATAATAATATTGAGTTCGATATTACGATTTGCATTCATGCCTAATCCATGAACGGTAAAATTAGAGCTGCCGGTTAAAGCTTTTTCAATGCCGCCGACGTGCCGACTGTGATACATTTTTCCGTGTAAAAAGTTTGGCCGTACGATGGAACGGATAGCGACTTTGCTTTTGATCCAATCAGCACACTCCCGGGCGGTAGCCTTTTGAGTCAAACGCTTTTCGATCGGGATTACCAAATTGTCATCTTCGATTATAAACTCACGACTGCATTTTTTATCCGGATCCAAAGATTGAACAAAGGTCGGTTCGCCGAATAAGAACCGAAGCTCCTCAATCGTGTCCAGTTCGTTTTTTAGTTGGGCATAGGCATAAATGGTGAAATACGCCGAAACAATTGAGAGATGATCGCCCGGTTGAATCGTCGCTTGTAAGAATTCACCAACAGAACCGTGTTTGTAATTATCGCGAATAGCAGACGGATTCATGATTAGACTCCCAAGTCTTTAAAGAATATATAAATATATACTCACCAGCCGCCAAAGTCAAGATAAAATCAAGATAACAGCTAAAATGAATAATACGGTCATTTAAACCAAGGTAGAGAAGATAAGACTCCGGTAAATATACTTGCTAAAATTGTGGACAAATCTTATCTTTCTTATGTATCTGCAAAACGACTGTTTTGCCTATTATCTGCAGAGGTATTATCATGTCCATCATCACCGGCAGAATCTGGAAATACGGCGACGACGTCAACACCGACGTCATCTTTCCCGGCAAGTACACTTACACCGTCACCGATCCCAAAGAGATGGCTCGTATTGCCATGGAGGATCTGGATCCGAGCTTTAGCGCGAACGTTCAGCCCGGGGACGTGGTGGTTGCAGGCAAAAATTTTGGCTGCGGCAGCTCCCGGGAACAGGCGGCGTTCTGTTTGAAATACGCCGGTGTCGGCGCCGTGGTGGCCCGTTCGTTTTCGCGTCTCTATTTCCGCAACTGCATCAACGCCGGACTGCCGGCCATCACCCTGCCGGGATCGCCGGACCTGTTTGAAGCCGGCGGCGTCATTGAAATCCATCTGGCCGAAGGGTATCTGACCTGCAGCGCCGGCCGGTTCGAGTTTCCGCCGTTGCCGGATGCTGTGATCGGCATTTTCAACGACGGTGGCCTGATCCCGCACACGCGCAAAGTCCTGGGTTTGGACCGGTGAACAAGGCGGAATCCTATAAATGGGCTGCCAAGCGGGTGGCCGCCCAGGTGGAGCGCCATCAAGATTTGATCGCCACTCTGGCCAACACCGCCGCCATCCTCAAGGAGTACTTTCCCTCCTTTTTCTGGGTGGGTTTTTATTTCGTACGGGAGGAGTATCTGCTCCTCGGTCCCTTCCAGGGCCCTCCAGCCTGCGTCAAGCTCGCACGCAACCAGGGCGTCTGCGCGGCGTCGGCGGAGCGTCAGCAGACCATTTTGGTCCCGGATGTGCACGACTTCCCCGGACATGTGGCCTGCGATGCCCGCTCCAGGTCCGAGATCGTCGTCCCGGTCCACGATGAGATGGGCACCCTGCGCGCCGTACTCGATGTGGACAGCGAAAGCCTCGCCGCATTCGACGAGCAGGATGCTGCAGGCCTGCAGACGGTCGCCGGACTCCTGCGCGGGATCTGGACCACTACCTGAAAGAGGCACTGCCACGCTGCGCTGATCCGGCGCGCTGGCTGCGCTCGCGCCGCCACCGGAAATTTCCCGAATCCTGAGGTTCGGCCATCATCAGTTGTGTCTGACTAGGAGGATAATCAGATGTCCAGCAAGAACCTTTACACATGTGCCGTCATCGCCCTTGGGCTGCTGATTGCAGCGCCGTCCCACGCACAGCGCCGTTCCGGCCCCTCGTGGTCGGCCCCCAAAGGGCTGATTGGAATCCATGCCGGCTATCTCAATCCCAAGGATCCTGAGGGCGGAATGCTGGCGGGCTGCAGGCTGGGCACGATGGTCGATGAATCGGTCAGCATCGGCATTGGATTCGACCTCTGGCACAAGATCTACCGGGACGAAAAAGAGGTGGCCGACGAAACCAGGCCGGACCGCAATACCAAGACCTACATGACCGAGCTCGAAATCTCCGACTGGGCGATGCCCCTCACCCTCGAAATCGCCGCCAAGGTCCCGCTCGCCAGATATATGGGCTATACCGTGCGCGGCAATATCGGCTATACCTTTCTCTGGAGCAAATACAGCAATTATTTAGAGAATTCCAGCACCAACCGCCGCTTCGGCGGAATCTGCTGGCAGCTCGGCGCCGGCCTCTATTCCGAAATCGGTTCACGCTCCACCCTGGTCGCAGATCTCTTTTACAACAGCAGCGAGGCCAGCAGCGAGGTCACCAAAAGCAAAGCCGGACTGCCGATCTTTGAACGTGTCGATCTGGCCGGCTTCGGCCTGCGCATCGGCGTGATACTCGACATGCGCTGAGCCTCCCGGCGGCAGCGTCCGGGCGAAGCGGCCCCTTAACCTTAGACCCCTCGCATGGTGTATGGAAAGAAGAGTCTCTTTCGGCTTGAGCCATGGCCTCACCCCCATGGTCCGCAACCTGCTCATCATCAATGCCGCTGTCTATGCTCTCCAACTCCCGTGGGCGCACCAGGGAACGGCGTCGCCCCTGCTCCATTGGTTCGCCCTCTGGCCGCCGAGGGTACTCCACCAGTTCGCGCTCTGGCAAATCCTCACCTACGCCTTTCTCCATGGCGGAATCATCCACATCCTCTTCAATCTTTTCACCCTGTGGATATTCGGATGTGAGGTTGAACGGGTTCTGGGCGGCAGGAAATTTTTATTCATTTATCTGATCTCCGCGGCCGGGGCGGGCCTGTGTCATCTCCTCTTCAACACCCACAGCCCGGTGCCGGTGATCGGCGCATCAGGAGCGATCTACGCCGTCCTCGTCGCCTTTGCCGTGCTCTTCCCGGACCGCGTGATCACCCTGCTCCTCTTTTTTGTCCTCCCGGTCCAGCTCAAGGCGAAGCATCTGGTGGCCCTGTTCATCGCCATCTCGCTCTTCTCCGGCATTGAGAGCAATATTTTCGGCAACCGGGATGGTGTGGCGCACCTCGCCCATCTCGGCGGGGCCCTCACGGGATTCCTGCTCCTGCGTGGCGGCCCGATGCTCGACTCCCTGCTCTTCGAGACGCGCAAACGCAGGGAGT
>JAKJDB010000847.1 GCA_022706175.1 Candidatus Zhuqueibacterota bacterium
CGCTGATTCATAGCAAAAAATGCATTTTTGCACACGGGGAATCCTTGCCTGCCATTCATATCTGGGAATGCCGAATGGGCAGGCGATCATGCAATAGCGGCAGCCCATGCATTTGTCGGCATCGTAAATTACAGCGCCCTCCGGTGTTTTGGTCAATGCGCCGACCGGGCAGGCAGCGCTGCAACTCGGTTGTTCACACTGCATGCAGTGCCGCCTTACCGGCACTCCCTGATGATGTTCGATGGCGGTCCAAGTGTATGCGTTCAAGCGATGGTTCGCCGATGTTCTGGGCAATCCGTTGATTTCACGACAGGCCATGACGCAGGCCTCGCAGCCGATGCAGCGCGTCAGATCGGTGAGTATAGCTGATTTCATGATATATTCCTCTGCCCGTGTCATTGGTTCAAAGTAAAGTTAATAGAAAATGAGCGAGAGACAAGCACTTTTACGATAAATTTGCCGCGTGAAAGAATCCGGCCGGTCTGGAACGCGTTTTCGGCCGGACGTATGATTGCTGTTGACAAAAGAGCCATTTCTGTTTATATTAATTTAATTCATTTTCGAACAGGCTCGATGGGTGCAGCGCGTTCTAATCTTAAAGGCATGAAGATGAAAAAGTTATGCGTCGTTGTTGTCCTGTTGGCCGGTCTGGGATCCGCTGAAGCTGAGCAGTATCTGATCAATGGCGGCCAGGAATCGCAGATCAATTATCAGATGCAGCAGCAGGTTGCACCCGCTCCGGGCACGCAAAAACTGATTCTCAGCTATGTGGTGCCTACGACTTTTTCTTCTCCAACGTTCAATCAAAAAATCGTTCAGTTTCGCATCGATTTCTCCCAGAATCCCAACGACCGGGAGGAAGACTACGATAAGCGCGGCAACAAGATCGTCCGCATGATCTGGAACCGTCCATCCGGATTGATCAACTGCAAGATTTCGCTGAGCACGCGCAACAGCACGGGTCTAAAGCCGTTGAAAACGGCGGCGCCTTTTCCATTGGCCCAGGTCCCGGACGAGGTGGCGCCGTATCTGGCGGCGAGCGCTCAAGTGGCTGCGGGAAATTATAACATTGTCGAAAAGGCGAAAGAGCTGACGGCCAACGTCCGGACCGAGGTGGAGGCTGTTCGCCAGATCGTCGCCTGGGTTGTGGACCGGATGCAATATGTACTGGTGCCGGAAAGCTATGACGCGCTGTATTCCTTCCGCAGTGGGCGGGGCAATTGCCAGAATTATTCCCATTTAACCGCGGCCCTGGCGCGTGCAGTGGGCATTCCGGTGCGCATCGTCAACGGCATTACGCTCAAACAACCCTATGATGTGGATGTGGGCGACGGCATTCTGACCTTGCGCATGGCTCAGGGCCGCCATTCCTGGGTTGAAATATGGTTCCCGGATTTGGGCTGGGTGCCGTTCGATCCGCAACAGACCCAGCTCTTTGTCAGCAATCGATTCATTCGCGTTGAAGTGGGCTTGGATAACGAAGAGACCAGCAACGATGGATTGATCCGCTGGACCCAATCCAGTTCTGCCGGCGGTCCACCACAATTTGAAGAGACCATCGATGCGGAATTCACCGGCGATCGCGTGCAGTTGAACGCACAACGTCAGGACTCTGGTCCACTTAAACTGTTGTTCTCGCCGGCCGTGGAAACCACGGCTGCTTTAGCCTCCGCGCCGGTTTCGCCAAGGCCATCTGCGGACTTGACGCCAAGATCCCCCCGTTCCTACGGTTATCGTCAGG
>JAKJDB010000848.1 GCA_022706175.1 Candidatus Zhuqueibacterota bacterium
CAATACCGAATCCATCAACATCGGCGTAGAGTATTCCGCTTTCCGGCTGTTCGATCTTCGTGCAGGGTATGAAGCCCTGCAGGAAAAGGACAGCATCAGCGGCCTGTCTGTGGGCGGAGGCGTGCATTCGAGAATCCAGCCGTCGATGATGTTTTACCTCGATTACGGCTGGGTGGATTGGGGCATTTTGTCCAATGTACATCGTTTCTCGGTCGGCCTGAAATTTTAATCTCGTGTGCGACGGCCGGCTGCGTGCACACGGCCGTTGCCGCAACAAGAATTCGATGCTATTTAAAACAGCATGCCATTTGGCTCGGCCTATCATCAGACGTTCATCTTGAAAGGAGGTGGAGTTCCGGCTCTCAATTTCACGGTTTTTGCAGAGTGTCTAAATTCATTCATTTGCAGGAAAGGAGGTGATGGTTTTAAATAAAAGCGTTGCCAATTAGGATGGTATACAGACTTTTATTTCGGAGGAAAAGCCATGCTAAAAAGCCATTTTGTCATGATGGTTCTTATTCTTGTTTGCGCTCTGTCTTTCGCTTTGTTCGGTCAGGAGGTGGAGCCGAATGATGCGATTGCGAACGCAACCCCGCTTACGCTAAACGTTTTGCTTGACGCCAAGCTATCAGTGGCCGATACGGTCGACTTTTTCAGCGTTGATGTGAACAAGACGAGCATGTATTTCATCGGTACGGTTACCAATTTTACCTTCAATGCTGAAAAAGTTCTGAATATGGATGTGGTCGGCGCGGACGGCAAAAGCGTGCTGAATTCGGATCCATCCACCCGCTATAAAAATTTTGGCGCTCGGTTGACCGGGTGGCTTCCGCCTGCCACAGGCACCTACTATGTCAAGGTCTGGAGCACCAAAGCCAAGCTGGCTGCGGTGGCGGATGCCAGCTATCAGATGCGTTTCTGGTACGGAACGCCGAAGGAAACGGCGATGACGCGTGAACCCGATAATACGCCGGCAGAGTCGGATGTGTTCGGAGAGATCCCCAACGACGGCACACGCATCTTCGGCTATCTGTATAATGAATATGCCGAGGGGGACACCTTTAGAACCAACTGGAATGATATCGATTTATACAAATTCAACGTGCCCGAAGCAGGCATGCAGGTCGTACTGGAGACCTTTACCCCTGCTCTGCAGTGGAATCAGCCGAGCTGGGTCCGCGATACGGATACGAAAATCTATCTGTTCGATGCGGCGGGCAACAAGCTACCGATCGACAACGATGACAAGGATCCCTGGGTCGGCGATCAGTGGGACGACAAAGCCGGCTGGTTCAGCAATTCCTTTTCACGTACTACTACGCCTGCCGTTCCGGTCGCCGGCACCTATTACCTCGGTGTGGTATCCGTCTACAACACCGTAGCCGGACTCGATAAGCGAAATCCACATCAGAGTGATAGGGACCCAGGCGGTGGCTGGTATTTTGTATCAGTAAAAGTCATAGCTGCGGACGATCCCAGTCTGGTCGCGCAGTCCCTTCCGCTCAATACATTGAAAGCCGGTTCAATCTCCGCGGCGGACACCATGGATGTGTGGGGCATCTATGCGGAAGCGGACAAGATGTACACTCTGGCGACGGTAACGGACATGGACAAATTCAACGCCAAGCAAGTGATCAAGATGTCCGTGGTCGATGAGAACAACAAGAGTGTGCTGAACTCTGATCCTTCGTCGCGCAATGATGCGTACGGCGCCATCCTGCGCGGCTGGGTGCCGCC
>JAKJDB010000085.1 GCA_022706175.1 Candidatus Zhuqueibacterota bacterium
TCTTGCATCTCCAGCTGAAAATCATCCTGCGCCTGCTCATAATACAGCTCGGCCAGGCGCATCATCACCTTGTCGCCGGATTTGCCGGCGGGTTTACGCGACAAAAACAGTTCACCGTCGCGGATGCCGCGCTTGCGCAGTTCCAGTCGTTCGTTCTGCAGCCGGGTGATCTCGCGCGCATAATGGCTGCGAAAGCGCTCCAGCTCTTCCAGCGAAAAGGAGGTGATCACGGAATCGCGCATGGCAAGAAACGCGCGGGCTGAATCGCCGGCGGTGCGGGTGTCGGCCGCCCGGCCGGGTCCACAGAGGGCGCACCCCCACAGTCCCAGCAGCAGCGCCCGGATCAGAGTGCGCCGTACGGTTGCATGGCTGATATATTGTCCTGGTACCACAATGGCCTCGGTTATACGGATAGTCGCCGTCTGCAAGTCAGCGGAGAAAAGCTAGGGCGTCTGCGTCCGGTTGAGTTGCTCTTCCCACCCTTCCTGCTCCTGCTCTTTCTTGTCGAAATAAAACTTGTCAAAATAGGTTTGCCGTTCCAGCTGCTCCAGTTGGATCTTGCGGGACAACAGGCTGTCCTGCAGTCTGCGAATGTCATTCTCATAGCCCTGCAGCCGCGATTCGATCTCGCTCCGGCGTTCCGCCAGAACCGCTTCGATCCCCTTCAGCCGCTCGGCATACTGATCGATGGTGTTCAAACGGCTCGAACGTTCTTTGTAAATGATGTCGGTCAGGCCGAAACCGGCCAGATCGTTCCACAGCTCGGCATTGGCCGCCACGGGTTCTGGCCTGACGTCGGCCACGCTTTTGCGCAACACACTGAGGCGATCCCGCAGATGACTCAGATCGGCCTCGAGCAGGTCCAGATCATTGCGGCTGCCGGCATCCCCCTTATTCCGGCTGAGCCGCTGATACTCTGAGACCAGGTCGACATTGCGCTCCAGACGGCGCTTTTCCAACTCGAGGTCGCGAACCACTTCGGTCAGATTGGTGCGCTGATACTCGCGGCTCGCTTCCTTGGCGGCCAGCGGAAAATCGAGCAGAAAAGCGGTGTTCACCACCTCTTGGTCCGAACGATAGGTCTCCAGCACGCGGACGATCCGCGCCAGCTGTTTGCGGGCTTGCTCCGCCAGATCCGGCCGGCCCTCCTGTTCCGCTATTTCGATCACCGCTTCCAGATCATCCAATTGATTGAAAAGCTCGAGTCGTTCATCGTAATAATCCTGCAGCAGCAGGCTGCCGCTGTCCGTGCGGCTGTTGACCACTTCCAGATGGCCGCTGAGCTGTTCCTTGATCTTGTCGATCTCGGCGTACAGGGCCGCCTGTTTTTTATCCAGCGCCTCACTCTCCAGGCGATTCAGCTCACGCTCATGGGCAGCCGCCGTCTCGCGCTCCCGGTTGTAGGCTTGTTTCTTCTCCTTCTCATTCTGACTGCGGACGACATAGCGATAGGCGTTCAACGCGCTCAGCGGCTGCTGCAAAAGCCGTTTGCAGTGGCCGGCCAGGGTCAGCGCCTCATAGGTGAATTGAGAGGCGAGAAAGTCGTTGAGCAGTTGGGAGGAGCGCGCCAGAGAACGGTCGTAATCGCCCAGGCGCAGGCTGGCCCAAGCCTGACCGATCAGCGCCTGATCATAGTTTTCAAAACCCTGAGAGACCCGTTCGAAATAGGAGAGCGCATTTTGGAATTCACCGCGCTGATAGTAGATCAGGCCCAATTTCAGCAGCGCGGTGTTGCGGATATAAGCGGTCTGCAGATCGGTCCATGGATAGCTGGCCTCGTCGGTCAATGCGTGCAGAATAGGAATGGCCTTGGCGAAATCATTTTGATTCAAGTGCACAATGGCGAGCAACATTTGCGCCGGCATATGGTATTCGGAAGAAGAAGGAATGGCGTCGATGGCGCGGATGGAGGCGGCCAGATCGTTATCGGTGAAAAACCGGTTGGCCGCCATATAGTGGGCGAAGGCGCGTTGCCGCGCATCAGCCTGCGGCTCCTTGAGCAGCCGGTCGTAATGGGTGAGAAAATCCTGCTGCAGTTGAAAGGTGGCGGCGTACTGCATCAGACGGATCAAACTGGCGGCGCGATAGCGGCTTGAGCTGGTGTCCGCAGCCAGGGCCGAATAGAGATCGCGCGCCGCATCATAGGCTTTACGGTGATATTTGCATTCCGCCAGATAATAATTGAGCGGCACAAAATAGGAATAATAGGGGCTGAATTGCGCTTTGATGCTCTCGATCTGAAACTCGGCCAGCCGGTACTCGCCGGTGGAAAAGTTCACCGCCAGGCTGCTGAGTTCGCGCTGCAGCATGCGATCGCGCTGATCCAGCGTGGCGGATTCCAGCAGCCGTTTTTGAATGATCTGATATTCGGTCAGCCGCGTTCGGACGTCCAGCAGACGCTCTTTTTTCCAAGCGTCGATGTAATCCGAAACCGTGGGATAGGCGGTGAGCGAATAACCGGCCTGGGTCAGCAGGTCGATGAGGTTTTTGTCCACGCGGTTGAACAGAGCGGATTTGACCGCCTCCAGACGCCGGGCCTCCTGAGCGCTGCCGCTCTCTTTCAGCGAATCCACCTGCTGCATGACCAGGCTCAGGGATTGCGCTTCGTTGCGCAGCCGCAGCATCGTCGTGTCGGCCATGGGGCCCAGTTTGTTCCAGCCACTGAACACCTGAAACAGCCGCTTCTGCTGCTCGCTGATGCTGTTCAGAGCGTCCGCGTTGTTCTGCTGTTCCGCCCGCCCCCGGGCCCGTTCCAACGCATCATAGATATTGAGCAGAGAATCCAATTCGCCGGTGTATTCATCCAGCATGCCGCCGACGCGGCGGCTGCTATAGATCCCTTTCTTATAGAGCGCCGGATCATCCACCGAGGCCAGCAGATCCTGCTTGGTGCCGGCCACTTGATTCAACAGACGTTCGTCGCCGCGGTAATCCGCCACCCGCTGCAGCTTTTGCAGATCGTCATAGAGATCCACCAGCCGCGCCAGTTCCTGTTGATAAGAGCGCACCAGCGTATCCCGGTGATCATAGATCTGACGAAAGCCGGCCTGATCAGCGGCCAGCCCTTCCGGTCCGCGGGCCTTGATCTCCGCATGGAGGTTTTGCACCAGTTGCAGCACCTGACGCTCCTGGGCCAACAGGTCGCGCACGGCATCCCGGGTCTTGTCGTTGAGATAATAGCGCAGTCGTTCTTCAAAGGGTATTTCAGGAGAAGGGCTCGTTTGCGCCCAGGCGATAGAGCGCATAGCGGTCAGCAGGAGAAGGAAGAGCACCACCCCCCCAGGGCTAAGCAGTATCGGAACCCGTCGCCAGCTGCAGAACACGGGATGAAAGCGGAATCGATTCATGCGCTGCCCTTTCCACACACAAAAAGCGAAAACGGCGCGTAAGGGTGTTTGGCGCCGAATTCATATTTGAAATAATATTAAAGATATTTTTATTCTCTGTCAAGGGAATAATTACGCGCTGGCACGGTTCCTTTCTAGCTTCGGGCCCGCTGTTCGGCCACGGTCAATCGATTGATGGCGCGTGCCAGAGCCGCCTGGGCCCTGGCAAGGTCGATATCCGCTGTTCTCTCTTGGTGCAGCCGTTTCCAGGCGCGCTCGCGCGCAGCCTGGGCCCTTTGCACGTCGATCTCGCTCGCCTCCTCGGCGGTTTCCACCAAAACCGACATCTTGTTTTCCATCACCTCGGCGAATCCGCCGCTGGTGGCAAACCACTTTTTGCCGCTCTCGGTATCCACCTCAAGTGCGCCGATCTGCAGCGTGGTCAAAAACGGAGTGTGATTGTAAAGGATGCCGAAACGGCCGCCGATGCCCGGCGCCTGGACCTGGCGCACCGGGCCGGAGAAGACCACTCGCTGGGGCGTGATGATTTCAAGCTTGAATAATTTTTCCATAATATCTACAATTGGGTTAGGATCGCCATGGCAGACCAGGCCGCTGCGCAGGCCGGCCCGTCACCGGAGTTAGGCTTCGCGCATCTGCTTGGCTTTTGCCACCGCTTCATCGATATCGCCCACCATCCAGAACGCCTGTTCGGGCAGGTCATCGTGCTTGCCCTCGATGATCTCGGTAAAGCCGCGTATGGTGTCCTCCAACTTTACGTAACGGCCTTTAAAGCTGGAAAACTTTTCCGCGACAAAGAACGGCTGCGACAGAAACCGCTGGATGCGGCGGGCGCGGTTCACGGTCAGCTTGTCTTCCTCAGAAAGCTCCTCCATGCCCAGAATGGCGATGATGTCCTGCAGGTCTTTGTATTTCTGCAGAATCTGCTGCACGGTGCGCGCCACGCGGTAGTGCTGCTCTCCGACCACGCGGGGATCGAGAATGCGCGAGGTGGAATCCAAGGGATCCACCGCCGGATAGATGCTCATCTCCGCCAGCTGGCGGCTCAGCACCGTGGTCGCATCGAGATGGCTGAAGGTGGTGGCCGGCGCCGGATCGGTCAAATCATCGGCCGGCACATAGATGGCCTGCACCGAGGTGATCGATCCGGTTTTGGTGGAGGTGATGCGTTCCTGCAATTGGCCCATATCCGTGGCCAGGGTGGGCTGATAGCCCACGGCCGACGGCATGCGTCCGAGCAGAGCCGATACTTCGGAGCCGGCCTGAGTGAAGCGAAAGATGTTGTCGATGAACAGCAGCACATCCTTGTGCTCCACATCGCGAAAATACTCGGCCAGGGTCAACGCCGACAGGCCGACGCGCTGGCGGGCGCCCGGCGGTTCGTTCATCTGCCCGAACACCATGGACACCTTGCTCTGCGACAGGTCCTGCATATTGATCACGCCGGCTTCCTGCATATCCAGCCAGAGGTCATTGCCCTCGCGTGTGCGCTCGCCCACACCGGCGAACACCGAGAACCCGCCTTTCTGAATGGCGATGTTATTGATCAGCTCCATGATCAACACGGTCTTGCCCACGCCGGCGCCGCCGAACAGGCCGGTCTTGCCGCCTTTGGCATAGGGCTCCAGCAGATCTATGACCTTGATGCCGGTTTCAAACATCTCGGTCTTGGTCTCCAGCTCTTCGAATTTGGGAGATTCGCGATGGATGGGCCAGTGATCCATGGCCTCCATGGGGCCCAATTCGTCGATGGGATCGCCGATGAGATTGAGCAGACGTCCCAGGGCGCCCTTGCCCACCGGCATCTTGATGGCCGCGTCGGTGTCGATCACACTCTGGCCGCGCTGCAGGCCGTCGGTGGAATCCATGGCCACACAACGGGTGGTGTTTTCACCCAGATGTTGGGCGACCTCCAGCACCAGGCGCGATCCGTCCGGCCGCTTGATTTCCAGCGCATTATTAATAGCCGGCAATTTGCCCGCTTCAAAAAAGACATCAACCACAGGTCCAATGATCGTGGTGATGCGTCCGGTATTAGCCATTGATGAACTCTCCATAGTTGGTGCGCCGGAACCGGGCGAAGCCGCGGCCGGCGTTGATTGATTTATCCGCGCAGAGCGTTGGCGCCGGCGACGATTTCGTTCAATTCGTTGGTGATGGCCGCCTGACGCGTTTTATTGTAGAAAAGAACCAACTCCTTGATCATGTCCTCCGCGTTCTCACTCGCCGATTCCATGGCCGTCATACGGGCGCCGCATTCAGAGGCGTTGCTCTCCAAAAGGATGCGCCACATCTGCGTATTCAAATTCAAGGGACACAGCTGATCCAACAATTTGGCCGGATGGGGCTCGAACAGAAAACCCACCGGATACCGTTTGGGATTCTCCGGTTCCAGCGAGGGAATGGGCAACAGCTGTTCCACCACGATCTTTTGCTGCACCGCGGATTTGAACTCATTATAGATCACCAGAATCTGATCGACCTGCTTATCGGTGTACATCTGCATCAGTTTGGCCGCAATGGCTTTGGCGTGCTGAAAGTCAAGATTATTGAACAGGTCGATGAAATGAGCGGGAATGGTCGCATGGCGGCGGCGAAAAAAATCATAGCCCTTGCGGCCGACCGGTATCAGCATTTTCGACTTGGCCGGATTCTGTTCCAG
Source organism: Candidatus Zhuqueibacterota bacterium (assembly GCA_022706175.1). The sequence goes on from JAKJDB010000085.1 coordinate 6,010, forward strand.
CTCGGTTTGGCAGCGGCGGATGAGATTGGAGTTGAACCCGCCGCACAATCCTCGATCCGCGGTCACCAGCACATAGACCACGTTATGAACCCGGCGACTCTCCAACAACGGATGCGCCCGCTTGCGCAGCCGCGACGTCACATGCCGCAGCACCTCCAGCATCTCATGGGCATAGGGCCGTGTGCTCACCAGGCGGTTCTGCGCCTTGCGCAATTTAGCCGCCGCCACCATCTTCATGGCTTTGGTGATCTGCTGCGTCGAGCGGACGCTGGCGATGCGGCGTTTGATGTCCCGTAACGTCGCCATAGATCAAGCCGCCGCGTTAAAGGTTTTGACGAACGCCACGCAGGCGTCCGCCAGCTGCTGATCGATCTCCCCGGTCAGCTCTTTCTGGTCGCGCAGGTCGCGCAACAGCGCCTCATGTTCCCGGTCCAGGAAGCGGATGAACGCCTCCTCCGCCTCTGCCACCCGGGACACCGGAACTTCATCCAGGTAGCCGCGGACGCCGAGATAGATGGCGGCCACCTGCTTTTCCACCGGCAGAGGCTGATACTGGTTCTGCCGCAGCAGTTCCACCAGCCGCTGACCGCGGTTGATCTGTCGCTGCGTCGCCTTGTCCAGATCAGAGCCGAATTTGGCGAACGCTTCCAGCTCGCGGTATTGTGCCAGATCCAGGCGCAGGCTTCCGGCGATCTTTTTCATCGCCTTGATCTGCGCGTTGCCGCCGACACGTGAGACCGACAGACCGGCGTTGATGGCCGGGCGAACGCCGCTGTAGAACAGGCCCGGTTCCAGATAGATCTGGCCGTCGGTGATGGAGATGACGTTGGTCGGAATATACGCGGAGAAATCGCCGGCCTGGGTTTCGATGATCGGCAGGGCGGTCAGCGAACCGCCGCCGAGCTTGTCGTTCAACTTGGCTGCGCGTTCCAGCAGGCGCGAATGCAGATAAAACACGTCGCCGGGATAGGCTTCGCGTCCGGGGGGACGGCGCAGCAGCAACGACACCTGACGGTAGGCCCAGGCGTGTTTGGAAAGATCGTCATAAGCGATGACCGCGTGCTGTCCATTGTCGCGGAAATACTCGCCCATAGCTGCGCCCGCGTACGGCGCGATGTACTGCATCGGCGACGGTGAATCCGCAGTGGAACAGACGATGATGGTGTGATCCAGGGCGCCGTTCTCCTCCAGGGTCTTGACCACCTGGGCGACGGTGGAGCCTTTCTGGCCGATGGCCACATAGATGCAGATTACGCCGCTGTCCTTCTGATTGATAAAGGTGTCGACGACAATGGCGGTCTTGCCGATCTGACGGTCGCCGATGATCAGCTCGCGCTGTCCACGGCCGATCGGGATCATCGAATCGATGGCCTTGAGGCCGGTCTGCAGCGGCTCCTTGACCGGTTGACGTTGAACCACGCCCAGCGCCTTGCGCTCGATCGGACTGGTTTTCTTGGCGTTGATCGGACCTTTGCCGTCGATCGGTTGTCCGAGAGGATTCACCACGCGACCGCAGAGTTCCGGCCCCACCGGCACCTCGACCACCCGGCCGGTGCGCTTAGCGGTGTCGCCCTCTTTCACTTTGGCGTCTTCGCCAAAGAGCACGCAGCCGACGTTATCCTCTTCCAGGTTCAGGGCCATGCCGTACACGCCGTTGGGGAACTCGACCAGTTCCATGGACATGATGTTTTCCAATCCATAGACGCGGGCGATGCCGTCTCCCACCTGGATCACTTCGCCCACCTCTTCCAGGTCGACGTGCTTTTCAAATGACTCTATCTGTTTTTTGAGAACAGACGTGATTTCTTCAGGTCTGATTTCCATGAAAAATCCTGTAACCTCTTATAAGGTTCACTGTAAGGTTGATTCACATTTAGCTTGCCCCAGTTCCTTGCGCAGGCGATCGAGCTGATGGCGCAGACTGGCATCCAGCACCCGTCCGCCGACGCGGATCACCAGACCGCCGAGGATCGTTTCATCGATGGTGTTCTCGATCAACACCTCGGCCTGGTACTTCTCCGCCAGCTGCTTGCGCAGAGACTCGAGCTGCTGCGGGGAAAGCGCCACCGCCGACGTCACGGTCGCCCGCAGCCGATGATGCCCGGCGTCGTACAGACGCCCCATCTCGTATTCGATCTCCTGATACAGCGATTGGCGTCCTTTGCGCAACAGCAGCAGCAGGAAATGATAATACAACTGGGACACTTTGCCGGCCAGCGCTTTTTCCAGCATCTGGGCTTTGAAACGCCGATCCACCTGGGGCGAAAGCATAAAGGCGCGCAGGCGATCATCGTCGGTCAGCAGTTGGGTGAACATCTTCACCTCCTGCATGATCTGCGTTTCCGACTGGTGTTGGCCGGCCAGCTCGTAGAGCGCCCGGGCATAGCGTCGGGCTATAGGATGAGGCCTCAATTTACATTACCTATTTTTTGCAGCGATTCTTTGACCAGTTTTTCGTGATCTTTTTTATCCAGAGATTTGCCGATCAGCTTGCCCGTGGCGGCCATGGAGAGTTCAACCGC
>JAKJDB010000849.1 GCA_022706175.1 Candidatus Zhuqueibacterota bacterium
ATCAGGATGACCGGGGCGGGATTCCTCGGTCTGGCAAAAGCGTTCTTGTTGCCTACTATCATAAAAACCGCGGTCAATGGCAACAGGGGATAGAGATTTTTTCCCCAACTTGTCTGCCTTCCCGGCGGATATGACAGGGTGAACCACAGCGAAGCGGCCGTCCCCAGCAGCAGCGACACGATGATGAGGATGGCTGGACCGGGTTCGACTTGGCGCATGCGCAGCCAGCCGATGGCGGCGATGACTATGGCCGGCAGCACGGTCGCAAGGTACAGGACGACAGGCGCTGTCACCTGGTAGGTGCGGCCGAAAGCCAGCCAAAAACTCCAGCTTAAATTACGCAATGCCCACAGGCATTGCGGCAGGGAAATGTAACATCCCCGGTCCACGCCCGGAGTGACCGCCACCAGCGTCCCGTACTGATGCCAGTTGACAGACAGCAGGGCGATCCATCCGATGGACCAGCCGAGAAGGAACAGAGCGGCGATCCTGACTCGTTTTGATTTTTGACAGCGGGTGGTTATCCATATCGCTATGGCAGGCAGAATAATGAGTGCGGTGAGTTTGGTCAGCAGCGCCAGTCCGGCAGCCAGCCCACTGAACCATGCCTCCCGATCGTGCAGCCCGTCGCGGAAAAAGAAAAACAGGCTGAGGGTGGCGAGTAAAATCGTCAGGCTGTCGTTGTTGAGCGACGAGGTCACGCCGACAAAGGTCGGCAGAAAGGCGATAAAGGCGGTGCAGAGCAGGGTTTCGTCGGAACTGAGCCATGACAGATTTTTGAACAGCCGGTAAGAAAGAAAGATTACGCCGACGCCGCAGGCCAGAGAGATCATGCGCAGCGCCAGCAACAGTCCGGTCGGTTTTTGTGGGATCACCGAAAAGGCCATGGGCTCGTGAGGAAAGAGCAGCAGGCCGGCAGCGATGATATAGTGCAGCGGTGGCTGATAGGCTTCGTAAGAAAGGTCATCCGGTTTGCTCAGCGGCAGCCGGCCGGTGGTTGCGATCTGTTCGCTGACCCAGTAATGGGCGTATTCATCCGGCGACTGCCAGGCCGGTGTGGCTATCAGAAATAAAAGGCGCAGGAGCAGCCCTGCGGTCATAATCAAAAAAAAGGTGTTTTGCGGATTCAAACCAGGTTTTTTCATCGGCAAAGTGTTCTGCTTCAGATTTAAATTCCGGTCATGACAGCCATCGGGATCTCGGCAAAAAAAACGATCGACGCATCAAAGGCGACTAATGGATTGCCGGCCTGCCATCGTTGCCCTCAACAGATTCTCGGCAGCAACTCGCCGGACGGCCAGGCCAGCACGCGCCAGGCGCCCAGCTCGGTGCGCAGGCTCACCAATCCGCTTGCTCCGGTTTTCACCTCACCGATGAGTGCTGCCTTTTGACCCAACGGGTGCGAGAGCATGAGCTGCAGAGCCTGCTCCGCCCTTTCGGGCGCCACCACCGCAAGCATTTTCCCTTCATTGGCCAGACTGAGGGGGTCGAGGCCCAGAAGGGCGCATCCGCTCTGCACCGCCGGCAACACTGGAATCTGCTTCTGTGTGACCCGGATTTCAACCCCAGAGGCATCTGCCCATTCATTGAGCACAGCGGCCACACCGCCGCGGGTGGGATCGCGCAGGGCGTGTACAGCGGCGCCGCACTCTGCCAGCAGAGCGGCAGTCAGATCGTGCAGCGGCGCGGTGTCGCTGATGATCTCTCCGGAGAACTCGAGGCCCTGCCGTTGCG
>JAKJDB010000850.1 GCA_022706175.1 Candidatus Zhuqueibacterota bacterium
GGCCCTCGTAGGGGTCGTGCCAGGTGCCGATCATGGAGACGTTGCGCCAGGGTGCGATGAACAGCAAACGCGATCCCTTTCTGATGATCGCATCCGGATCACGGAACTCAACTTTGGCGGATATGCCGGCGCCGACGGAGGTCAGGGGGCGGCGGATGATCACGTTCATGGCGGTGGAGAGCTGAAAGACCGGTTTGGACGGCCGCATCGGCAGCGAGGCCAGCAGATCATCGGTCCAAGCGCCGAGATTGTTGACCACCACGCGGGCGCGTACGTCAAAGGATTCGCCACTCATCCGGTCCACAACCCGAGCGCCCATCACCCGGTTTTTCTCCACCAGCAACCCGGTGGCCTGCGAATAATTGGCGAACTGCGCGCCCCGAGCGGCGGCGGAATGCAGATAGGAGAACAGCAGGCGTTCCGAGTTGTAGACTTGCGCGTCATACCACATGGCGCCGCCGGTCATGTTCTTCTCATCCACATGCGGGATGAGCTCTTTCACCCGTTGCTTGGAAACCACGTGGCCCATGGGCAGACGCTGGCCGTTCTGCAATCCGCGGTTGCGGTCGCAGCTCAGGATGTCGTTCATCAACATGGCGATCGTCATCACCTCCGGCCCTTTGATCTGATGACCATAGGTGGGCATCAGGCAGGGGAAAACACGGATGAGATGCGGAGCGATGCGCATGACCGTCCGGCGTTCGACGATGGATTCACGCATGCGGACGAAATCCGCATGCTGCAGATAGCGCAGGCCGCCATGAATGATCTTTAAGCTGTTGGAGGAGGTGGCACAGCCGAAATCGCCCCTGTCGATCAGGGCGACGGAAAGACCGCGCGACGCGGCCTCCCACGCGGCGGCCGCACCGTAGATGCCGCCGCCAAGGATAAGCAGATCGAAAGACCGTCCGGCTAATTGTGTCAGATCACGTTTCATAGTTCCGTTTCATTATGATTCCAGCCAGCGCTCGCGCCACATTTGATAGCTCATCAACGCCCATAGGCGATGACTGTGGTTTTCCTTTCCGGCCAGGTGCTCCTGCATCAGCCGCTGCACAGCGGCAGGCTGAAATTCCCCTCCCCGGCGCAACCGGTCCACCGAAAGGTACTCCTCCATCAGCGGCCTCAGCTCTTGCTTCATCCACTGCTTGATCGGAATACTAAAGCCTTCTTTGCCGCGGTGAAGAATCAAGTCCGGCAGCAGGTTCTGCATGGCTTTTTTCAATAGATATTTGGTCTGCCGGCCGGCCAGGCGCAGATGCGGCGGCAACGTGGCGCAAAACTCGACAAAGCGATAATCCAAAAACGGCGTGCGCGCCTCCAACGACACCAGCATGCTCATCCGGTCCACTTTGACTAAAATGTCGTCGGCCAGATAGGTGTGAATGTCCACATATTCCTGTTGATCCAGCGGTGTCGCGGCGGAGGCCGCGGAAAATTTCTCCCGAATGAAATCATAGGGATCGAACGGCGCCAGGCTGGCCATCAACTCGGGCGTATACAGCGCGGCTTTTTCAGCCTGCTGGAGAAAAATCATCCAGCGCACATGCCCCAGATCCGCCGGCAGTCGCAGGCCTTCGATGAAACGCCGTGCTTTGTTGATCGCTCCCTTTTTCTTCTCCGTCGGCGGCAGAGCGCGGATCGCCGGCTCGATCAGGGATTGCCGCAGCCAGGACGGCACGCGGCCATAGCGCCGCGCCAGCCGATCCGCCAGATAGGTGTCATAACC
>JAKJDB010000086.1 GCA_022706175.1 Candidatus Zhuqueibacterota bacterium
ATTTTCCATAAAACAGGGGGATTCGTTGACGGTCCGCTATCGCGTGGTCGTTCACAGCGGCGATGCCCAGACGGCCGGCATCGGTGAGTTGTATGAACAATGGATACAATAATCCTCATCTAAACCAACCGGAGACATGTATGAAAAAATGGATGTGTGCGTTTCTGCTTGTGGCGCTGTGTGGTTTCCAATCTTGCGCCAATGACGGATGGTCTGTGCTCTTTGACGGCAAGACGTTGACAGGCTGGCGGGCCAGCGAAAATACAGGTACGTTCACCGTCCGCGACGGCATGATTGTGGTGCATGGAGACCGGAGCCATCTCTATTATGTGGGACCGGTGAACAATGCGGATTTTAAAAATTTCGAGTTCAAAGCCCAGGTGATGACCGAACCGGGCTCCAACTCGGGCATTTATTTCCATACCGCCTGGCAGGAGACCGGTTGGCCGGCGCAGGGGTATGAGACGCAGATCAACAACTCTCACTCGGATTGGAAGCGCACCAGCAGCATCTATGACGTGGTCAACGTCAAGGAGGCGCCGGCCAAAGACAACGAATGGTTCACCCAGCACATCATTGTCCGCGACAAACACGTCATCGTCAAGACCAACGGCAGAGTGATCGTCGATTACACGGAACCGGAAAACGTCGAACGGCCCGAGTGGCCCGGCCGCAAGATCTCGCACGGCACCTTTTGCCTGCAGGGCCATGACCCCAAGAGCGTGGTTTACTACAAGGATATCAAGGTCAAGCCGTTGCCGTAATCCGGCGCCTTGGAGGGCAGTGGGGGCCGGCCGGCGGTGCGGCTTTGCAGAACAGGGGGAAGGCTCAGCATGAAACTTTTTCCCATCCTTGCCGTATTATCAGGCAAAGTTTTCTTTAAAGGAGTGAAAAGACGATGAAGACCTTTCTGCTGTGGCTGCTTTTGCTGGTGCTCTGCGCACCGCTGGCCCTGTTGGCGTTGATCCTGTTTCCCATCGTCTGGTTGTTGCTGATCCCATTTCGAATTCTCGGATTCGCGGTCACCGGCATCCTGGAATTCGTCAAAGCGCTTTTTCTTTTGCCCGCCCGGTTGCTGGGCGGCGCCAGATAGCGCAGTATAGTCGAACGGCTTGCTAGTGATGTGACAATGATTTATTTTGATGCCGTATTGCAGCTCCATGAAATAGTTCTGAAAAACAGAAAAACGCAACGAGTGCAAAAAATTAATGATCGCATCATAATCGTGTGATTCCGATACCCTGCATTCTGCAAAGCGCAGGGCGAGAAACCTTTCGACGAACAACTCTTATTCCTTTTACAGATTCGGTTCGTCGCTAGATCCTACGGCGCTCAGAGTCTGCAGACAGACGCCGCAACAGATTTTCTTGCGCCTCAGGAGGACAAGATTGAAGCGAGGAGTCCATCGTCTTGTAATGCCTTCCCCATTCGCTAATTCCGTTCGTCGCTGAATCATTCCCATTTGTCTTTCCGAGCCCGCAACCCCAAATCTCCACAAAATCGATATTGCTGCAAAGGGCGAGGTATCTATCGACGCCTTTTTTATATGCTGTCGGCCCGTCGTTCTTTCGGACGCTGCGGTTCAACGCTTCACGACGCCTGGCGTTCCTACCTGCTGACCAGCCATCGGTGATGCAGCGCCAAATAATAGGGCAAAAGGTACACCGTCCCCTCATACTCGGTGAACCCGCCTCCCTGCTCGTGATCCAAATTAAAATGATCGCTGTTGATGCGTATGTGACAGCGTTCGTCGATCGGCAGCGCGTCGCCGGACCGCTGCCGGCCGTAGCCTGCTTTCTGGCCTGGCGTCGTATCTTGGACCACATCCAACCGATGACTGTTCTTCATCTCCCAACCCAGCAGCGATAACGGCATTCGCTGCAGCGTTTGCACCGCTTTGGCCCGCGCCTGCTCCAGGTCCGGCAGGGTGGCCTCCAACAGCGGGCTGCTTTCTTCCGGCTTGAAGGCCAGATAGACAAAGGTGAAAAACGGATCGTTCTGTCCGCTGGCAAAAAGCCAGTTGCGTTCGATGCCGGCTTGCCACAGTTTGAGCAGTGCGGGATCCTGCTCATATTTGAGTAGCCCATAATAGCTCAGGAAGGCGAGGTTGTTGTCCCAGGGAACCACCAGATTGGGCGGGAACACCGCCGGGCCTAAAATAGCGTTGATGTGATAATCGTGTTGCTCACACAGCTGTTTTTTGATTTGCAGGTAACGTTCGTCGCCGGTGATGTGCCAGGCAACGGTGAGGAAAGATAAAAGCTCCATGGATTGCAGGCCCCGATCCGCCCAGCCGTCCACGCCGTTGACGTATTCGGGCGACCAGTTCGCCCAGCGCGTCGGCAGGCCGTCATGATCGATCAGACGAAATCCGTTTGCAATGATGTGATCGGTGATGGAGCGAACCTGGCTGCTGACGAGGGCCCGATCCTCTTCAGTCTCTGCGACCAGATCGAAATAAACTCCGTAGAAAAAGTAATGGCCGCACAGTTCGTCTGAACTGGTGTCGCATTTCCACAGATATTTGCCGTCCGCGCTTTTCGGCCAGCGCGGAACTATTTGCTTCCACAGCGGATCCGCCGCCTGCATGCGCCGGTTGTACTCGGGCGTCAGGCTCAGGTTCGGATCCGGATCCCAGTCGTCCGGAACCATCGATCGCGCCGGAAAACCAGGCAGCCCCGTCACATCGGTCAGCTGTTTGAGCGCCTGTAGAACGCGATCCGCCTGCCGCTTTGCCTCAGGCCGTCTGCTGACGCTGTAGCGAAAGGCCTGGGAAGCCCCGTACATCGCGGTATACAGACCGTCGTTGTCGGTGTGATTGATCCATGTGTGTCGCAAGTCTCCTTCTCGGCGCAGCCGACAGCGGACGACAAATCCCATACGCGTGTGGCGTTCGGCAACGGCTTTTTCATAATAGTCCGCCTTGTCCGCCAGGCTCATGACCATCGGTCTGATTCGGCCCACGCCGTTGTCCGTGGCGAACCAGATAGCGCCGTCTGCGTCTGCGGACAGATCGTTGACTTTATCATTCGGCAGCCAGCGGCGTGAAGCGCGATAGGTCCAGCGCTGTCCATCGAATCTCACCGCGCCTCTTTCCGTACCGAACCAGATGACAGAGTCCTGCACCATCTCTGCGCAGGTAAAGTGGTCGTAGGGGAGTCCCTCCAGGCCGGTAAACAATTGCCAAAGGCCGTTCGTGTGCCTACCAGCTCCATTAGCGCAGCCAAACCAAAAGGCATTCGCGCTGCCGGCCAGTGCGGTCACGTCGAACGGCGCCCAGCCATAGCCGCTGCCATGCGGGTAAAGGGGCTCAAAGAGCCAACGATCGGGGTTTGTTGAAATGGCGGATGAATAAAGTCCGTTGCGGCTGCCTGCCAACAGCCTATCCTCGGACCGGGCCAGGGAAAGGATGTGTTCCGGCGAACGCTTGACCGGCTTTATCTCCTTTGGACTAGCTACCCACAAGCCCTGTTCTGTTCCAATGAGAAGGGATTCCTGAAAAGGACATAGGGCGGTGATCGTCACGTTCCGCGGAACCGGCACGGCCTTGATCGTGTTGTCCCGGATATAAACGAGCTGTGTTTCACCAGCCAGCCAGAGCGTTCGCCCGTTCTCTGAGATTCGGCGAACGGTGAAATCTGGTTGAAAAGCTGCAGGCTGCCAGCGATACTGATCAAAACGCGCCAGGCCGCGCTCCGTGGCTGCCAGCACGGAACCATCCGAAAGCACCTGAATAGCATGAACCACGCAGTGCGGCAATCCGTCATCAGGGCCGAACGAGTCCGCGGTCTCTTGCACAAAGGGTTCTGTCACCAGGTGAGGGGTCACTGAGTATGCCGACGCAGCAATCATGAACAGCAACCAGACGATCCATTGAAAATAAATTTTTGCCGCCATAAAGATCTCCGCATCAGAACTCGCGTGAGAAGTGCGAATCAGGCGCCGGTTGTTATTGACAGAGAGCATCCGCCGGTATTTCCCGTTTGCTCAGTTCCGGGCCGTCATAGGACACTTTTAGCAGCATACCGCCGCCGGCCTGAAAATAATCGACGCGAAGCGGATGCAGCCCGGCGGTCAGCGTGATTTTTCCCGACCGCTCTTCGGCTCCATGTGGTCCATCGTTATCCACCACCAGCCGGTCGTTCAGATAGAGCCGGCTGCCGTCATTGGACAGCAGATAAAACGTGTACGCGCCAGGACGGTCGATGCGCAGGCGGCCCTGATAGGAGAGGGCGAAAAGATCATCCCGGCTGACCACGCCTTCCAGTGCGAAACGGTAGACCAGGCCGGTTGCCGCGACTTGCAGCCGATCCAGATTTGGCAGCTTTTGCCAGTTGCCGTAAAAGAGGCGATAGCGCAATCCATTGACCGCCGGGTCGACGAACTGGATGAGCTGAGTGCGGGAAAATCCGGCTGTGCCTTGCTGAAACGTCTTCGCTTTCACCACCAGCGTATGATCCACGGAAAACGGCGCGGTGTAGACAGCCGAGTGCGCGTCCGGTTCGCTTCCGTCCAGGGTATAGTGAATGGCCTCTCCTTCCCCGGCCGTGGCCTGATGAATTTGGATTAACGCGCTGTTCGGCTTTTCGATCAGGGTGTCTCCCGGCGTTATAATCGGAGCGGCCGCCATCGGGCGGCGCAAAAGGGCGGCCGCGTCGGCGGATTTGAACCGGTATTCACCAGAGCCGATTTCCAACACTGCATAGCCCTGCTGCATTTCTCTGAAACGGACGCCGGCGGTGGATCCGATGGGTTTATCGCTCTCTGTCACCTGGTTCACGGACTGCGCAGGCACAAGGACCGTGGCCGTTGTATTCGCCGGCAGCTCGATCGTCCAGATGAAATCATTTTGATCCAGTCGCCAATCGCTGCGAATAAAACCGGTGGCGGCGTTGTAGGAGGCGCGAACAAAATCAAGACCAAGCACCGGACGCGGCTGCATGCGCAGATGGCGAAATCCCGGTTGGCTGGGATCCGGCGCGATCCCGGCCAGCGATTCGTAAAACCACTGGCACACGCTGCCGAACATGGGATGGCTGTGAGACTGATCGCCCATCCAGGTCTCCCAGATGGTGGTGGCGCCCTTGCTGATCATGTATCCATAGCTGGGATAATCGCGATGATTCATCAGCGTGTACGCCAGGTCGCTGCGGCCGGCGGCGGTGAGCGCCTCCAGCAGCAGCGGGGTGGCCAAAATGCCGGTGTCGAAATGGCCTTGTTGGGTTGTCAGCAACCGGTCGATCAGGTGGGCTTGGACCGGCTGGACCAGGCTGTCGGGGGTGATGGCAAAGCCCAGGGGGAACACGTTGGCGCCCTGTCGGTCGATCGAGTATGAGCATCCATCGGCATTGAGAAAATGCGCGTGGATTTTTTGCCGTATGCGCTCGGCTTCATCGCCGTACTGGGTCGCATCGCTGCTGCGCTCCAGCACGCGGGCGATGCGGCTCATGAGATCGAGATTGTGAAAATAGTAGCAGCTGTTGACGAACGGCTCCGGGATCTCGCAGATGTCCGGCGGCACCCATTCCCCCAACCCCTGGCCGGCCAGCAGCCCATCGCGGTTGAGTTGGCTTTTTAAAAAGTTCACCCAGTGCTGCATATCGACATAACGATCCTGCAAAATGCGGACATCGCCGTAATAGAGATACATATACCAGGGGATCATCACACAGGCCGAGCCCCAGGCCGTGCCGCCTCCGCCGCCCTGATAGGGCGCGGTGTTGGGCACATAGCCGGTGCTGCGGTTTTGCGCATCAAAAATGTCCCGCAACCATTTGCTGTAAAACAGCGACATATCGAATTGATAGATCGCCGCGCGCGCGGAGATCTGGCCGTCGCCGGTGTAGCCGCGCCGTTCGCGATGCGGACAATCGCTGGGCACGCCGCCGTGCATGTTGCCCAACTGCGTCCAACGATAGTTTTCCAGTATGCGATTGAACAGAGCGTTTGAACAGGTGAACGAACCGACGGTATCGACATCGGTGTTCACCACGCGGCCTTCCACCGCGTCCAGCGCCAGCGGCTGCGGGGCATCCATGACCTGCACATAGCGGAACGCATGCCAGGTGAAGCGCGGCTCCCAGAGCTCCAGCCCCTTGCCGTTTAAAATGTAGGTGTCGGTCTGTCCATAGCTCGGCCCCAGCTCTTCGATGAAGCGCAATTTCACCGCTGCGCCGGCAGGGCCGTTGATTTTCAGCCGCACCCACCCGGAGATCATTTGCCCCAGGTCAAATTGTTGAACGCCCGGTTCCGGCGAGATGCAGGTTTTGGCCGGAAGAGTTTTGATGACGCGGTCGGCCGGATAGATCTGCGCTTTCACTACGCCGGTGGGGGGCCGCACCGTGTGCGCCAGACGCCAGCTGCTGTCGTCGAACGGCGGCTGATCCCATCCCGGCTGTTCTCTTCGGCTGTCATAGATCTCTCCGGTGTGCAGGCCGTTGTGCAGAATGGGGCTGTCGCTGGTCTTCCAGGTTTCATCCGAGGCGATGGTCTGCCGCCGGCCGTCTGAATACAGGATCTCCAGCTGCGCCAGCAGCCTGGGCGTATCGTGCCAGATGTTGGTGTCCTCCAGCCGATCCCGTTGAAAATACCAGCCGTTGCCGAGGATGACGCCGAGCACGTTGGCGCCCGGTGTCACCAGCTTTGTTACATCAAAGGTTTCATAATAAACCGTGGTGGACATAGCAGGGATGTTGGGCTCCGCGACGGTGGGTTGTTTCCTTTGATCATAATTGGACTGATTGGGTGTGAGCACGTGATCGCTGATCTTCTTGCCATTGAGCGAAGCTTCATAATAGCCCAGTCCGGAGATATACAAACGGGCCTGAACCAGGCTGTCGGTGAGGGTGAAGTTTTTGCGAAACAGGGGCGCGGCGGATTCAGCTGCAGAGGCCGTGTGGGATGCGCCGATCCACTTCGCCTGCCAGTCGCTGCCGTTCAGCAGTCCCATCTCCCAAGAGGCCGGGGCACTCCAGGCGCTGGGACGATTCTTCTGATCCCAGACCATCACTTTCCAGAAAGCCGGTTGCCGTGACTCGAGCGGCCGGCCGGCATAGACGATGTGAAGCGTGCGATGGTCTGCGACCTGACCGGAATCCCAGAGGTCGCCCAGGTTTTTGCTGAGACGCTCGGCAGTGGAAGCCACCAGAATGCGATAGCCGGTCTGCACCACGCCCCGTTTATGGGAGACCAGGTTCCAGGACAGCCGCGGCTGGCTGACGTCCAGTCCCAACGGTTGCGAATGATATTCACAGCGCAATTTTTCGATCCGCACGTCAGCCGACTGCCGGCCGCATTGCAGGGTTGCGGCCAGGAGAAAACAAACGGCCTTTCGCAGAATGTGCATGAAAACCTCCCGGGTTGGAGATACGGTTTGCAGGATGAAGATCAGCCTGCGTCGGTCAAGGAATGGGCTGGTTGATGATGGAGAACGGGGCTTGAAAGTAACAATTGGATCAGAATGACGACTCTAACAGGATTCGGGCATTCGTTCACCAGCGCCTGTCTGCATATGTTCAACCATTTTTTACGCAGGACAAGTTTGTGATGCAATGCCGTTTGTAAACGCGCTAGAGGGCGCGAATCTCCACCTTCCATCCGGATTCAGCCGGTTCAGCATAGCTGTAATGCCCTTTGGCCAGCGGGCCGGGATTGATAATCCGGCTGCGGCCGATGGTGTCGATACCCCGGCCTTCGTGAATGTGGCCGCAAAAAACCAGTTCCGGCTGCCGCATTTCGATAAAGCGGCGTATGCTTTGGCTGCCTACATGTTTGCCGAACAGGATGCGGTCATTCAGAGTGTGGAAGGGAGGCTGATGGATCAACAGGAACAGAGGAAGATCCGTTGCAAGGAGGTGAACCGCACGCTCCAATCCTTGCGCGAACTCGGCTTCATCCGCTTCATTGGGTGTGGGAACCGGACCGGGCAGGGCTTTACCCATTCCTGCCAGCGCGAAATCCGGCAAAACGTGATAACTCTGATGCAGGCTGATTCCCTCTTCGGCTAAATAGGCCTCCACATCGGCATGGTCGCAGTTGCCCGATACGGCGAAGACCTGGGGACATCGGCTGCGCACTTGATCGATAACAGCTCGAGCCTGTTCAGCATGGCCAAAGTGGGTGAGGTCGCCGCTGATGAGCGTGCAATCGACCTCCCCGCAGTGGTTAAAAACCCGGTCGATGTTCTTGACATCGCCGTGAACGTCGGTTATGCCAATCACTTTCATACGTCAGTCTTTCGTTAGCGCACTCGCTGAATGCTGCGGTAAATGTTTTTCATCAACACTTCTTCCATCTCGAGCGACCAGGGCCACCATCCGTAATAGATCATCGAGTCTTTGGCTTCGTAACCGCCCTCTTCGAGAACGCGGCGAGAGGGAACGTAGGCGAACACATCGTTGCTGTAGCCTACGGTCCAAAGCCGGACCGGCGGCTCGATCTCCTTTTGCAGCCGCAGCGCATAGTCCACCAGCACCTCTCCGGCCA
>JAKJDB010000087.1 GCA_022706175.1 Candidatus Zhuqueibacterota bacterium
CCGCCACACCGAAAAAGGCGGTGATATAGACCACCTGGCGGTCATACACCAGAGTAAAGTCCAGGGTGTATATTTTTCGCGCCAGCAGGGCGACGATGGAAAAAAAGACCACCGGCAGATAGCCCTGTTTGATGCCCAGTCCCCAGACCAGGTGGGAAAAGATGATAAAGAGGCAGAACACCAGGCCATAGATGGGCCGCATAAAGACGACGGCCGCGAGGCAGAGGCCGGCGAAAAACGCAAGGGCGGTTCCAGCTCCGGCGTAATACACCAGGGCCAGATAGATCAACAGAAAGGGGAGACTGGCTAAAACCGCATAGGTCCGTTGTGCGGGCGGCAGAACGAGCGAAAAAGCCTGGTCAGCAAAGAACCGGTTGTCACTTTTTACGGCCAAACCATCCTCGCCAATCGTTCTTGAGAACATCGACCGCGGACTGCAGTTGGGCGTGACCGGCCGGGTCAGCGGTCTTTAAGCGGTTCACATATTCGAACAGCGACACGATCAACAGACTGACAAAGACGCTCAGCAGGGCGGCGCTGATCACAATGATGCCGCGTTTCGGTTTGCTGCGCTTGTCCGGTTCCACCGGTTTGTCCAAGATCTGGATGGTGGGCGTGTCCTTGGCCTCCCGGATCCTCGCCTGTTCATACTGCTGCATGAGCAGTTTATAGATCGCTTTCTGCACTTCGACATCGCGCAGCAGAAAGGCGTACTGTAAACCGTAATCCGGCAGTTTATCGAACGGCACCACATAGCTGGCGCTGTCCATGCGGGCGCCGGTCTCCAACTTGGCCACCTGTTTTTTCAACTCCTCCCGTTTGATGCGTAGCTGCTGAACCTCCGGGTGGCTGGGGTCCATCTGGCGGCGCGCCATGTTGTAGCTGACTTCGCTGAGCGCGATCTGCGCTTCCAACTCGGCCATGGCGGTGATGGCGGCTTTGGTCTGTTCTTCGATGGAGATGACGCGATGCTTGCGCTGAAAATCGCGCAGCGCTTCGGCGGTGCGGCGTAGGTCCGCCTCATTGTCCGCCAGCCTCTTTTCGATAAACTCGCGGGTATAGCGGGCGGAGGTGAATCGTTTGGTTTTATTGACGCGGTCAAGGTGGTGGACAAAAGATTCCGCCAGCTGCACCGCCAGTTTTTTGCTACGCGCCGTGGTTCTGATGAGGATCATGTCCTCTTCGCTTTTATCCAGCTTGGTCACGTCATCGAGCATGGCCAGACAGTCGTCCTGATTGTCTGCTTCAAAGACCTTGCGCAGATCCAGGTCCTGAATCACGCTGTCGCGGACATTGCGGCTTTTCAGGATGGCGACATAGATATCCGAGGGGGTGGCCATGCCGGACAGACCGGTTAATCCTTTCGGCAGATCGCCCAACATAGAAAGAATATCCAGACCGCCGGATTCCGATTGATCCGGGGGCAGGAGCGTGCAACTGGCAGTATACCATTTGGGCAGCAGCAGACTGACGATGGCGGCGACGATGGAAAAGATGAGAAAATTGTAGACAAAGAGCTTGCGCCATTTCACCAGCAGACTGAAACCATCGACCACGTTGAATTTATTTTTTTCCATAGCACCTGAATAGATGGTTAGTGTATCGGCAAATTATTGCAGCGTTTTTTGCAGATTTTGAGCGCCGAAGGATCCAACGGCGGAACGAACCGGTAAAAATAAATTACGGCATTCCACTTTTAAATACAATATAATTATTTCCTGAGGGGCTCAGGGCAAAAGGGTCACTTTGAGCGTTTGAACCAGTTGCCTGCTGGCGAACCGGCAGAAATACACACCGGCGGCCAGAGGGCGATTCCGGTCGTCCCGTCCGTCCCAGTTCAGCTCATGGAGACCGGGCAGGGCCTCGGCGCTGAACAGCGTGCGCACGTGTTGTCCGCCGGAGTTGTACAGAGCGATCTCTGTGAAACCAGCGCAGGAGCTGTCCGGCAGACGGAAAAGGATTCGCGTCGAATGGTTGAACGGATTGGGGTAAGATTGAAACACATTTAATCCGACGGTTTGGGCTGAAACGGCGGTGGTGGACAGTTCCAGCTCTTTGATGGGAGTGGGGAAAAGAATACGGATTCTGTGTTCCGCGGCAGGCAATTTCGGCAGACGGCAGATCAGTCTGGCGTTGCGGTATTCCAGAGGCAGCCCGGCCTCCTGATCGTCCACGAACGCATGTGAGGGAAGTGCGTTCTGTTTCGGCCATTCCACGTACAGCGATTGCCCGTCGGTCTGTCCAAAGAACGAAAAGGTGACCATGCGAGCTGTATACTCCAGGTCTGTGGCCTGCAGCCGGGCGGTCTGCTCAGCGAATCGGGCCAACTCATCAGGCCACAGATAGCCGAGGTGAGGATAGTTGCGTTCTGCTGCGAAAAACAGGCT
This sequence comes from Candidatus Zhuqueibacterota bacterium, assembly GCA_022706175.1. The sequence goes on from JAKJDB010000087.1 coordinate 2,388, forward strand.
GTCCAGGCGGGCAAACGCGGCCGGGTCGCCTTCTCTGAACCAGGCGCCGGGATGTCCGGCGCAATGGCAGACCATGCCGCGGCTCAGCGCTTGGTCCATGACCGAATAGGGCTGCGGCGTGTCCCCTTCCCATTGCACCTGCAGGCCCCAGATCCGGCCCTGCGGCGCGAGAAAAAAAATCCATGGTGCGCCGATGGCGCCTTTGTCGTAATCGAACAGCACAAAGCGGTTTTTAATCAGCGCATCGATGGCGCTGCGGCTGAACAGGAATCCCGGAAAGCGGATCCATTGCCGGCTCGCGCTGGAAAGACCGAGCTGATCATATTCGCGCACAATGGCGCTGAATGTGCTGTCGCAGAAGACCGGATCGTAGTATTGAAATTCCCAGTTAAGGCCATACTCACGCTCCGGCGTGTGGTGAAGACCGTGATTCCCCAAAGCGACACGGTCCTCATAGCCCAGCACTCGGCGATGGAGATCGATGTTGCGCAGCCACTGTTTGTAGGCCTCCGGCGCCGCGGTGAGAATGCGATGGACGCTGTGCGCCTGCCACCAGGCGCCGGACGGATAAGCGGGATTAGCCAGATCCGGCGCTTCGATGATGGCGTCGGGCACCATCAGCCAGCTCATCTTCATAAGCGGATGGTTGCGTAAAAGTGCGATGAGCTGTCGCTGTACCGGCGTATCGTTATCGTCTCCGGGTATGGTCCAGCGATAAAAGGGGATATCGTCCAGTCCGATGGTGATGAGTTGATCGTAGCCATTCGGATACGGCGATAGGTAGGCGAGGGGAAAGGGAAGCGGCTGATCCACATGGTTTATGACGAACAGCTGCAACTCTCTTTCCAGGACAAATCCTTTCTCCAGCACTGAGGCAAAACCAGGTCCTTTGGGGGGCTGTGCTTTGATCAGTGAGGAGGCGGGCAGAATGTGCCAGTGAAACAGCAGCAAGGGCGCCCGTTCTGAGATGCTGACCAGGCTGTGGTAGGGGTTGGGAAACAGCAACACCAGCCGTCTGCGTTCGTCGCTGAATTCATACACCTGTTGCAGAGCGTGGTGATGGTCTTGTTCTCGGTCGTCACACTGAATGGGTTCGAGGTCGCTATAGTGATTGCGGCTCTGAATGCGCTTCCATTTGGCGGACATGATGCGGATGTCCAGCCCGTCCCTCATTTCAACGGTGGCAGTGGCTTCGAAACGGTAAAGGATACGCAATCGGTTTCGCTTCAACTCATAGGTGATGCGGGTGCGCAGGGGCAGCGATCCTTCAGGGCCCTGCATGCACTCGGACACTATCTGAAGGGTGTTATCCGGCGAAGGTACGATGGTGAAAGGGGACGGTTGATAATCGCCCGAGCGTACGAGCAGAACATCATCGTCGTTATTAAAAAGCGGGGTCACCGGTTCGCGATGGCTTTCCCAGATCTGGCCGTAGGCGGTAAGTTGGGTGAAAAGATATTGCAGGCGGTATTTGGGGTCGGAATAAAATGGTCTGGATTGCGTTGCGCCCTGTCTGGTGAGCAACAGCAGCAGGGCGAGTGCCAGAAGGATGGGTACGGCGGCTGCATGGCGGCGTTGTTTGTTCGAAAGCCGGATTCTGTTCCTAAGCAGTCGTATTTCCATAGCGTTCCATTGACGGAGCACGGGCGTCCGTGATACACTGGCTGACTGGTTTTCGTTTGTTCAGGCAGGGTCACCTCAAAGGGTTCTGGCAGGTGATCTATCCTCCGCGGCCACCACAGACCAGTCCGCCTTCGAGGCGTTGCAATCTCCAGGTGAAAAATAAAAAAATAAAATCTGCAAAACAAGGACAAACTCGGCGCCCGAAACATCGGCTTGAAAAAGCAGGACCGCATTCGAACCAGGTGGGGCGAAGGAATGGAACATTTTGTTTGCATTTTATCAATATTAAGGCTAAATTTCATGTCCTAAAATAACAGGGACATGGCTATCGTACAGGAAAATTTGAGCCACATTCACCAACAGATGGCCGCTGCGTGTTCGCGCAGTGGACGCTCGTTGCAGGAAGTGGAACTGGTTGCGGTTACCAAGACGGTGCCCGTGTCGCGCATCCGCGAGGCCATCGATGCAGGCGTTCGCGTGCTCGGGGAAAACCGGGTGCAGGAAGCGGCGGACAAAGCGAACGAACTGGATCGCGAGGTCGTCTGGCATCTGGTGGGTCACCTGCAGAGCAACAAAGTCAAACGGGCGTGCGAGATTTTCTCCGTGATCGAATCGGTGGACTCGCTGCGATTGGCCAAAGAGATCGATGCCCGCGCCGGCCAACTGGGCCGGACCATCGAGGTGCTGTTGGAGGTGAACACCTCCAACGAACCCAGCAAGTTTGGCGTTGCACCGGAGCAGGTAATCCCTCTCGCCAAAGAAATTGCGTTATATAAGCATATCCGGCTGACCGGTCTGATGACTGTGGCGGCTTTTTTACCTGATCCGCAGGAGGTGCGGCCCTGCTTTCGCCTGCTGCGCACGCTGCGGAATGAGTTGCAGCACCAGGGGGTGCCGCTTAAACACCTGTCGATGGGGATGTCCAACGATTTTGAGCAGGCCATTGAAGAGGGCGCGACGCTGGTTCGACTGGGTCGAGCGCTGTTTGGGGAGCGAACCTAAACGGGAGGGCTGCCGTGAAACTCACACCACTAGATGTGCGCAGACAGGTTTTCAAGAAGGTGATGCGGGGATTCGACCCTGAGGAGGTTGAAGCCTTCTTGAGCATGGTTGCCGACGAACTCGAATCCCTGATCCATGAACGCAACCGGGCTGATGAGGAGCTCATCAAATTACGTACGCAACTGCGCGATTACCAGGAGGTGAAGCAGACCCTGCACACCACTCTGGCGAAAGCGACCGATACGGTGGAAGAGACGCGCATGAATTCACTGCGTGAAGCGACGCTGCGCATCAGTGAGGCCGAACTGCAGGCGGAAAAGATCACCGAGAGCGCGCGCAGTGAGCTGCAGGAGCTGCGTCACGAGATCAGCCTGTTAAAGACCCAAAAGGAATCCTTCACCCGGCGGTTGCGCCATCTGCTGGAATCCCAGATTGAATTGATCGATGTGCTCGGCATGGACGACATCGGCCTCTCGGATATGGAGGAAGAGGCGAGCGCCCGTTTTATTCCGCGCGGCCGGTTGCCGCGGCCGGTGATCGCTGAATCGCCGGCGGCTGAAAAGCCGGCAACGGCGTCGGCTGTTTCAGAGCCCCGCATCATCCGCGGGGATAAAAAGTTTGATGAGCCGTTTTTGCTGAAACGAACGGGCGACAATCCTGCGGCGCCGGATGAACCGCGCAACGAGGAGAACCGCCCGTCATCCGACAATCGCCTTTCCGATCAATTAATTATATAAACGCGGGAGCGGTGGATGAAGCATGTGTCTCTGTTCATGGCGGTTCTGTGTGTGACCGCCGGCTGCAGCCGGCCGTTGGCCTTTCGTGCGAACGAGGTTTTGATCGACCAGACGGTATCGGTCCGGCTGACCTCCGGGCAGAGTGTAACCGGTGAGATCGCAGCCAAGGAAGCGGAGGCGTTGGTGATCAAGGATCGCGACGGCCAGTCCTGGAAAGCGCAAACGAACGCCATTCAAGAGATCAGCGGCCGGCCGCCGGTGCTGGATGGTGCCGGTGCGGTCATCCCGGAAAGAGAAATTCAGGCGCATAAAAACGGTAAAAACGCCCTTTTGTTCAGCGTCAGCGGCGGCATTCTGTCCTTGGGGACCAGCTTTTTTCTCAGCAGCATGGTCTCACGCGCGCTCGGAGATGACGATCGCGATGCCGTCCTCTACGGCGGCACAGCGACCGGCACGGCCGCCGGAGTGTTGCTGTTCTCGCGCATCGGCGCCAAGAAGGACCGGCATCAGGCCATCCAGCAAATCCGCCGTGAACGGGCGGTCACACAGGGCCGGCGCGATTTGAACGGCGAGCTGAAAAAAAGGGAGCAGGTTCAAACCGAATTGGAAAAACTGCGCCAGGAGCGGGCGGATCAGGATGCCGAGATTCAACGGCTGCAGCAAAAGATCCAGGATAAAAAGAAAAAGTGATGGATCCGACGCTCTTTGCCTATCGGCAGGCCATAGCGGATGCCGCAGAGTTCATCCGCCGTCGTGATCCCCGCGAAAGCTCGATCGGACTGATCCTGGGCACCGGCTTGGGTTCTCTGGCCGAAGAGATCCAACAGCCGGTGGTGATGAACTATTCCGAAATCCCGGGTTTTCCGGCTTCCACGGTGAAATTTCACGCCGGCCGGCTGGTCAGCGGCGAACTGGCAGGAAAAACAGTCCTTGCCATGCAGGGCCGGTTTCATTATTATGAAGGCCACAGCATGCGGCAGCTCACCCTGCCGGTGCGGGTGATGCACGCGCTGGGCGTTCGCAGCCTGATCGTGACCAATGCGGTGGGCGGCATGCGCTCCACCGTGCCGCCGGGCACGATCGCCCGGATCACAGACCATATCAACCTGATGGGCGACAATCCGCTCATCGGCCCTTATGATGAATTTCTCGGTGAACGCTTTATCGATATGAGCGAACCCTACTGCCTGCGGCTGCAGGCTCTGGCGGAGCGGGCGGCTTTCAAACTCGGCCTTGCCCTGACGCCCACCGTCTATGCCGCGGTCAGCGGCCCCAGTTTTGAAACGCGGGCGGAACTGCGCATGCTGGTGACCTGCGGCGCGGATACGGTCGGTATGTCGGTGGTTCCGGAAGTGCTGGTCGCCCGGCAGCTGGAGATGAAGGTTCTGGGCTTGTCGGTGGTGACCGATCAGGCCATGCCGGATCAGGTGATCTCGGTGAGTCATGAGCAGGTGAATCAGGTGGCCAACGAAGTGGGGCCGCGATTTGTCAAGCTGGTGCGGGAAATCATCCGCACCCTGTAACGAAGGATCAGAGATGGCGCGTATTGGTATCATCGGCGGTTCCGGATTGTATCGAATGGCAGGATTATCTCACGTGCAGGCGGTCCACATCGATACGCCGTTCGGCGATCCTTCGGATGAATACCTCACCGGACGGTTGGAAGGGCACGAGGTGGTGTTTCTGCCTCGTCACGGCAAGGGCCATCGCCTGTCGCCCACAGAGGTGAACAGCCGCGCCAATATCTATGGGATGAAAGTGCTGGAGGTCGAACGGATCATCTCGGTGTCCACCGTGGGATCTCTGAAACGCGATTTGCATCCGGGTGATCTGGTGATCATCGATCAATTTTTCGACCGCACCAATCAGGCGCGGCCGAACACGTTTTTCGGCAACGGCATTGTGGCGCATATTCCATTCGCTCATCCGCTGTGCGCGGATCTGCGCCGTGCGCTGTTTGACAGCGGCCAGGGCTGCGGCGCTCAGGTCAAGTGGGGCGGGACCTATGTGAACATGGAAGGTCCTGCCTTTTCGACCCTGGCCGAGTCCCGCGTTTATCAGTCCTGGGGCATGGATGTGGTGGGCATGACGCAGATGAACGAGGCGCGCTTGGCGCGCGAGGCCGAGATCTGCTACGCCACCCTGGCCCTGGTGACGGATTACGATTGCTGGTATGAGGAAGAGACTGGTCAGACCGTGTCCATCGACGTGGTGGTGCAGACGATGAATAAAAACATCGCTACGGCGCAGGAGATCATTCGCCGCACGGTGGCGGCGTTGCCCTCAGACCGCACCTGCGTCTGCGGCCGGACTCTGGCCGGCGCCATTCTGACGGAGAAATCGCTCTGGCCCAAAGACACGGTCAATCGACTTTTGCCGTTGCTGCAAAAATATATCTAAAACATTTTGTGAACAGAATGCCAAACCCGATCAAGCAAAGAATAGACGGAGTGTATGTTTAAAGAACTGCCGGAAAAACTGAATTTTCCTGAAATTGAAAAAAAAGTGCTGTCCTTTTGGGAACAGGAGCAAATCTTTCAGCGCAGCGTGCAGGAGCGCGATCCGCAGAAACCGTTTGTGTTTTATGAAGGTCCGCCGACCGCCAACGGCCGTCCGGGCATTCACCATGTCATTTCGCGTACCGTCAAGGACGCCGTCTGCCGTTTGAAAACCATGCAGGGGTATCGCGTGGCGCGCAAGGCCGGTTGGGATACCCACGGGCTGCCGGCGGAAA
>JAKJDB010000851.1 GCA_022706175.1 Candidatus Zhuqueibacterota bacterium
GTACGGTGCCGATTGATGCTGTTCTGAGTGCACAACCAACCCGCCGGCGCCCCATCGATGGAACCGGTGAACGGCAAGGGATAGGGGTTCACCTCCTCGGTGACCAGATCCCGGCAGACGGTTTGCAGGAGGTATTCAAAGGACAGAACCCTCTGGCCGGCCGGTTTTTGCAGCAAAGTGCGGGCGCGCTGATAGCGCCAGGGGCCCTGGCCTTTGCGGTCCTGCCGGCCGGTCATGGAAAAATTGGCGCGCACCAGAAACCCATCCGGCGCGATCAGAGGATCGTTGACGTCGAAACAGACAAAGGACCGGTTGCCGGTCTCGTACAGCGCAGCGCCGCCAAAGGCATCGATGCAGCCGAAATTGGCGCGGGTGCCGCGACCCGACAGGTTGGTTTGCCGCAGCAGCATCTCTACATCTTGCAGCCGGCCGCATTCGGCCAGCACCTGCTTCATGAACAAGCCCTCGGCATCAGCGCTGTCGCCCGGCTGGTCCATGGACTCGGCATTCATGATCGCCAGCCCGGCGGTGTTGACGCCCATCCAGACCTGGGTGGTGTCTCCCGTGTTGATGACGCCGAGAAAATCGTGGCGTGCGCCGCGGAAAAAAGCCACCTCATTTTCGCGAAAACTGCTGTCCCGATTTTTCCACAGCAGCGGCCGTCCATCCACCGTGGCTTTAGCCGATATCACCGCCACGGTGCAGCCCTCATATCCCTGCGCGGCGGAAACGAGCATTCCCAGAAAAAGCAGCCAGCGTTTCACCATCACTGATTCTCCGTCGCCGCTTCCATTCGCTGCCGGCGGGATTCCACCGTCGCCACGATAGTGAGACCCTGCAGCAATTTGGTCCGCAGTTCCTCTTCAGTCAGATCATACTGCAGCTCGCCGGTGACGGCCAGGGACACTCGGCCGGTCTCCTCAGAGACTACGATCACCATGGCGTCGGTCTCCTCAGACAAGCCCAGGGCGGCGCGGTGACGGGTGCCGAGGTTTTTCGCCGCCTGTGCGTGTTCAATCAGCGGCAGAATGCATCGCGCCGATTCGATGACATCGTTCTGAATGACGATGGCGCCGTCATGCAGCGGCGACCGCGGATTAAAGACCGACAAGATCAACTCGGAGGAAACTTCCGCCTGCAGGCGAACGCCGGATTCGATCACGCTCTTGAGCCCGGTCTCCCGCGCCAGCACGATGAGAGCGCCATAGCCCTTGGCGCGCAGAGCGAACACCGCCTCGAGCACTTCTTCGATCATTCTGTTGCCGCTGACCTTGACGAAAAAGCGGATCACCCGGTTTTGTCCGATATGGATGAGCATGCGCCGCAATTCCGGCTGAAACAGGATGACAAACGCCACCAACCAGACCGTGCGCAGATTGTTTAGAATCCAGCTGATCCCGCGCAGATGCACCAAAGGCGCGATCACCGAAAGGATCAGAATGATGATCAGTCCGGCCAGCATCTGCGCCGCCCGCGAGCCGCGGATAAAATTATAGGTTTTGAAAATGACAAAGGACATGATCAGGATATCGATGATATCCATCACGGTGACAGGCAGAAAACCAATTTTGAACAGAGTGGATGACATGAAATCAATTATCCCGTTTGTGAGAGACCATCCCGGCTTCGGCGCAGGGCCTCGGCCACTGCAATGGCCTGTTTCATCTCCTTGACATCGTGAACGCGCACCACGTCGGCGCCCTGGAGCACCGCGGCGGC